>CAJBRY010000140.1 GCA_903958085.1 uncultured Geobacteraceae bacterium | reverse complement strand
CGCGGCCATATTTTGTTCTCCTATAATGTTGATGGTATGGATTTGGTGAGAGGGGTGCCTACCCATCGTGTCCCCCGTGCTCATATTTTAGTATTTTCTGACATGCAGCTGTGCATGTGAAAAGCCCACCCTCATTTTCCGGCGCATATTTGAAATCTGAACAAGTGAATATTGATTTGAAAAAACTCCTCGTAACTGTCAGTAATTAAATGATTTGATGATGCTTCTAATGTCGTAAAAATAAGTAGATTCATGTAATTGAAATATCCGGAAAACTTAAATTCTGTAGACTTTTTTGCCTTAAAACTATGATATGAACTCTGTAACGCCTCTTCTATCAGTGTTGATTTAATCACAGCTAACCATTGATCGTACTATTTTCCGCAGCAATCTGCCTCACTGGTATTGGTTGTTTCTCTTCTGCTGGAAGGGTGGTGGATATAGTGGAGGTTTGGGAGGTTTCAACATAAAATCCGTAAACTTCTTATAAATGATTCTCGTATAGAGACTTTACAGAAAATAGTACATATCCTCCCAATCCTCCCATACTTGACTAGAAGAAGTCGTCATCACCCACTAGCTGAGAAGTATCAGCCAACTGAAGTCCATTATAAACAACGCGTCCACTCTTCCCTCTTTGCATACCGGCATCGGTAAGCATTCTGCCAAACTTCTGAGGGGATACATGCCTCCAGTTTGAGAAACCTATAAATGACTGCAGCAACCCATTAGCGGATGATTTGAAGTGTTCACCGATATCACAACACTCTTCAATCCACTGCTGGAAGATATCCTCAGACTTGCGGTATTCGTTTACTTCATCCAAAACTTCTTTGGGAGGAGCTAATCCTATCCTCTGCCACTCAAGGCATCCCCTTACAGCCCATGCCAGAATTCCAGAAATCTCTGCGGCAAGTTTCTCGTTTAGCTGATGATCCCTTTCTTCAGGCGGGATTGTTACTTTGAATGGAAGGAGATGAATCCTACGCCAGATCCCATTATCCCCACCTCTTATTTTCGGCTTGTAATTACCCAACAGCAGGATTTTATATGCTGGGGTGTACTCAAAATACTCTCCATACAGGAAACGGCATGAAATCTTATCCCCCCAGTAATCGACTTGATAGTAGATTCTGCCAATTTCTCACCATCATCAAATTCTGAAACGGTAACTAGTCGAGCACCTCGAAGTCCTGCCAGATCATTTGTTGCGTTCCGGCTGTCCCTATGCATCAATAAACTGTTACCGGCAGTGCTTGCAAAATCCCCTAGCAGTTTTTGCATGACATTGGCTAGTGTTGTCTTGCCGTTTGCTCCAGTGCCATACATAAACAGCAGTACCTGCTACGATGTTTTGCCGGTCAGGCAGTACCCGACAAACCTCTGCAGATAGTCGATAAGCTCCTGCTTGCCATCAAATACCCTGTCGAGGAATTGCAAAAACGTCGGACATGCAGCGTTAGGGTCATACTCGATCTCAACCAGTCTTGTAATAAAGTCATCGTATCTATGTGGATTAAGATTACCAGTGGTAAGGTCAATCGTGCCGTTCATCACGTTCAACACCATTGGGTTGCAGTCCAGTTGTTTACTGGAAATATTCATCGCAGGAATACCCTTGGCAGATGCAAGAACACTCTCCTGTCTGTTATGTGATTCGAGCGTGATCAGACTCTTCAAGCTGTCCTGCATTGTTCTGCCGTGAGAAGATTCGCGGACTTTTGAATATAGTGCTCCCACCATTTCCTTGATATATGGAAAAGCTCCTCCAGCGGAATCTGTAGTCCACCTCTTGCCGTCATAGATAAGCCATTTTCTGTTTTCACCCCAGTACCTGACGTTGTGAGCATAGCATCTGGCAAAACATTCTGCCGATCTGGTGTCGGTGAATACTGCCAAGAACATCTCTGGGATCGAGGAATATTATCCGTTATACGCTTCAGATCATCTGGATCATAAACCTTACGTTGTTCGTCTGGAGCTTTCTCCTGTTTCAGTTGTAATCCCTCTGCATAGTTACGTTCCAAATATCCATGTTGAACACACCACTTCAGAAGAGATGATAACAATGAGATACGTATATTTATTGTCTTTGGCTGTAGACCTGATTGAATCAACAAGTTTCTGAAATCAACGAAATCTTCTCTCTTGTAAGAAGTAATTATTTCATTACTAAGAACGTTTTTCAGGTGCTCGAACTTCTGCTCGAAAGATGCTTTGGTGGCCTTTGACCAGTTGGGTGATCTCTCTAAAATATATTGATCTATGAGTTTATGAAGGGTCTTGTCAGGGGTTTTAGATGAAGTACGTTTACAAGGCAAAATTGACGTTTTAATGGCTATCATCTGGTCGTCAGTTAACACCCCTGAACGTAGAAGAGTAAATGAGGTTTGTATCTTTCCAGCGATACTGTCGAGCAGAAAATTGGCGTTCTTGATGTTGGAAGTCTTAAGGGAGCGTTTGATCCATTTGGCATTAAGGATCGGTTGAATGTCAGAGGGAATTTTCATTACCAGTTGATAGTTGCCACCAGATCTGCGAAAGAGGTATTTCCTGTTTGATGACATAAAAAAGCCCATTCCTTTCGAGGTTGACCATTTAGTTGACCATGGAGAACCTATTAATAGAAATGAGCTAATTATTTTAACTAGTTACTGCTTACTGCTACAGAGCCTGGTGCTCTATCCAGCTGAGCTACGGGCGCGTAAAGCACTATTGCAATATAAGTGAAACCGGCACTTGAATCAATGTTGATGCATTGATTATATCTGTTAAAACCGTATCAGCAGCAGCTATAATTGTGGCAGATGAAGGGAAGGAACCACTCGTAAGCGAAGACGTTGGTGCCACCGTCAGGCTTAGTGATGCGAGGCTTCCAACACCAATTCCACCGGATGAATTTAAAAAAACCATTCTGATGGTTCTCGTCGAAGCCGTATAAGTTGCAATAGACGGAGATGGTGTGACCGACGATGTCGCTTCAAACACATCGGCTGTTGCACCAGCTGACATGCTCGTAGGCAGAACACCAACAGGAAGAATAATTTCCAAATCCAAATAGCTAAGTTTTGATGGTTCTTTGGCCACGCTTAAATTCAAAGTTCCCGATGTTATGTATTTGGAAAATGATGCGAAAACAGTACATGCAGCGGCTACCGGGCTAGTAGTATATGTTGAACCTGAGAGGGAACCACCGCATCCTGCAGCTGTAGCAATGTAGTAACCTGTGCTTGGAGTAAGGGAGCAACTGACTGTACTGCCCAAAGTAACAGGCGATGCTGGGCTGCACGAGATGTTGCCTACGCCTGATGTAACACGCGTTGTTAAAGGGTACTGGTTAGCGCCAAAGGAAGCAGAAACTGAACAGTCACCAGATATCGGTGCAGTTGTAAAGGTCGAACCAGAGAGAGTTCCGTCGCATCCTGCTGCCGATACTATGTTGTAACCTGCATTTGGAGTTATGGTAAAACTCGATTGAGCACCGTGTAAAATTGTTTGCGCCGTGTTAGGCGAAATTGTTCCATTGGAACCTGCTGAAGGCGTAACAGTGTACTCTTTAAATGAAAACGTAGCTTTTAATTCGTGTGCAGCAGCAATGTTAGATATTGAGTAGACTCCTGTTCCTGAAGTAACATCAATTCCGTTGTCCAGCAAGTTTGCAAGTTTATATCCGGTGTCAGGCGTAAGGGTGCAACTGACAGTATTGCCTAAAGTAACAGGTGATGCCGGCAAACATAAAATGCTGCCTCCTTTTCCTGCTGCAACAAGTGTAGTAACTGGAAATTGGTTTTCCACGAAGGAAGCAGAAACCGAACAGTCGCCAGATATCGGTGCTGTTGTAAAGATCGAACCAGAGAGAGTTCCGTTACATCCTGCTGCAGATACTATGTTGTAACCTGCGTTAGGAGTTATTGTAAAACTCGACAGGGCGCCGTGTGAAATTGTTTGCGCGGTGTTAGGTGAAATGGTTCCGTTATCTCCAGCGGTGGGGGTAACGGTATACCGGCTTTGGGAAAAAACTGCCGACACAGTACAGTTTTCGCTGATTGCCCCGGTTGTATAAATGTTTCCAGACAGAGAACCGCCGCATCCTACAACAGAAGAAACCGAATATCCGGTTTCAGGGGTTATGGTAAAGCTTACTGTGTTTCCGGAGGCAACCGACTTGGGAGCAGGGGGGGATATGGTGCCGTTAGAATCGGCAGCAGGAGTCACCGTAAAGGTTGAAGTGCCGCTTCCATTATTACCTTCGCTGCCGCCGCCGCTACAGGCGGTCAGCAAAAACGCAAGTGTGATTCCGTATAGAATTTTTATTAAGTTATGAGTCAAGCTAATCTCTTATGAAATAATATTTTACCGGGCGAGGAAGCTATCACAACCCACCCTAAAACGAAATATAATTTTCACGCATCACGGCTGACTTCCATACTTTTCAATAAACGACTGCACCTGCAAGGCCGTTTCACTCTTTGACTCCAGCTCAAGATATCGCCGCCATATTACAAGCGCCTTCGAAATCTGGTTTAGATCGAATGCGTAAACATAGCCCCTGTTGTAAAGGCTTTCAAGATTGTTTGGATCCACACGGTTTGCTTTTTCAAAATTTGCCAGTGCTTTCTTAAAATCTCCAATTTGACGATACATCGCACCCTGATCATTCAGGATGTCTGTATCGTCAGGTTTCAAAATCAGAGCCCGCTGATATGCTTTGATCGCGAGTTGTGGTTGATCCGTGTCGAAATAGATGTTTCCAAGTTCTTTCCATGCTTCAGCAGGAGCATTTTTTGCTGCCGCTTTTTTGCGGAGTTCGTCAATCTCCTGCAGTCTGTCATTATTTGTAGCGGCTTCTGAATTCACCTCCGGCTCTTCCTCTATCTCGTTTTCTTCTGCAACTTCCTCATCAAGAGACGGACAAATACGTTTTGCAGCGTTTTCAAGCACTGAACCGGGCAAAATAGGTTCAGGTTCTGTACCTCCTAGCAACTGTTTTAAACGTACCCTGTCCTGGCCTAATACATTGACCAGGCCAAGTAAAGCGGTCTGATCACTGCAATCTATTTCGTAGTATTCGAGATGTGAACGATAGCGCTTATCCTTATATTCCAACGCTGCGATTTTTCGTTCAGCTTCTCCTCTCGGAATAAAACGGAGCCATACCTCAAGTCGCCCCTTTGGAGTAAGGCGGATAGACTCCTCGTCGAATGAAATCTTATAGCGAGTTGTTCCGTCAATTTCCTGCCATTCTATGGCATAAGCGCTTATCTGAAGTCCCAGCAGGCAAGCTATCAAGAAATAAAATTGTAAAAATATGCGTGGCATAATCGCCTTTATTGCAATACCTGTATTTGGAGTTAGTTTGTGTGAATTTATGCGTATGCGGCATATGTTGTCAAGAAGCATAAAACTTAAGCATCCTATAACAACTGAATTCAGTCAGGCTTTAGATAGCCTCCACTAAGCCGATTCTGACCAGTAATTAAGGCTTAATAACTGAAATATAATATACAGGGGTGACTGTTTATGGTAGTAGAGCATACCTAATTAAGTCAAAAATACCTATGGAACTCATATCTGTTTTGCTGCTCGGGAGCTTTTCTGGATGAAAGCACATAGACATTCAATTTCCAACTCACTTACTTCATTTAATCCGGATCTCTCGACTTCTGATCTTACGTCAGTCGTGAAGAGTGGCGGCAAAGTTCATCACCTTCCACCTACTATCTGGAAAAAGATGGTTGCTGATGCGCAACTGCCGCTTGACAAGGCCATTGAGCTCAGCAGGGATTTTTTCTTTAGGGAGCAGTTGCCTGATGGTTACTGGTGGGCGGAACTTGAGTCAAATGTAACCATAACGGCTGAGTACATTATGCTGTTTCATTTTCTTGGCATGGTTGACAAACAGCGTGAAAGAAAAATGGCGCATTACATTCTGGGCAAACAGACAAATGAAGGAGCATGGTCGATATGGTTTGGTGGCCCCGGAGACCTTTCCGCTACTGTAGAAGCATATTTTTCTTTAAAACTGGCCGGTTACTCTGCTGATGACCCAGCCATGTGCAAAGCCAGGGAATTTATCCTTTCAAAAGGCGGCATCCTTAAAACACGTGTTTTCACAAAAATTTTTCTGGCGTTGTTCGGCGAATTCTCCTGGCTGGGAGTGCCGTCAATGCCTATTGAGCTTATGATGCTTCCTGAATGGGCATATTTCAATATTTACGAATTGTCCAGTTGGTCTCGGGCAACGATTATTCCACTTTCAGTTGTTATGTCAGAAAATCCGGTTAGAAAGCTTCCTCCAAGAGCAAGAGTTCAGGAACTTTTTGTTCGACCACCAAGACCTAGCGATTATTCCTTTTCGCGTCAGGACGGCGTGGTCAGCTGGAAGAATTTTTTTATCGGTGTAGACCATCTGCTGAAAATTTACGAATTGTCTCCAATTCGCCCTTTCAAGAAGCGCTCCACCTCAATTGCAGAACAGTGGATACTGGAACATCAGGAACCGAGCGGCGACTGGGGAGGCATCCAACCGGCGATGCTAAATTCCATTCTGGCTCTCCACTGCCTCGGCTACTCAAACGATCATCCCGCAGTTGCAAACGGGCTAGAAGCATTGGCAAATTTTTGTATTGAGGATGATGATTGTATAGTGCTCCAGTCATGCGTTTCTCCTGTTTGGGATACAGCGCTTGCTCTGGTTGCATTGCAGGAAGCCGGTGTCCCCCACGATCATCCCGTGCTGGTTAAATCAGCTAAATGGCTTCTGGATCGTGAAGTTCACATTAAAGGGGACTGGCAGGTCAAATCTCCGGATATCGAGCCTGGCGGATGGGCATTTGAATTTTTGAATGACTGGTATCCGGATGTTGACGATTCCGGTTTTGTGATGTTGGCAATAAAGGATATTAAAGTTCGAGAGCTAAAGCAGAAAGATCAGGCTATTAAACGCGGCATTGCCTGGTGTCTGGGGATGCAGAGCGAAAATGGTGGCTGGGGAGCGTTTGATAAGGACAACACCAAACACCTTCTGAACAAGATTCCTTTTGCCGATCTGGAAGCACTGATTGATCCTCCTACTGCCGATTTAACGGGACGTATGCTCGAACTTCTGGGTGGTTTCAATTTTTCCAGAACGCATGTCGCGGTAGTAAAAGCAATGGATTTCCTCAAGCGAGAGCAGGAACCTGAGGGACCATGGTGGGGACGCTGGGGGGTAAACTACATTTATGGTACATGGTCGGTTCTTGGTGGGCTTGAAGCAATAGGCGAGGATATGACCCAACCTTATATAAAAAAAGCTGTCAGTTGGCTGAAATCGAAACAGAATCTTGACGGTGGCTGGGGAGAGGCTTGTGAATCATACTCTGATCGAACACTTATGGGATGTGGTTCAAGCACACCTTCGCAAACGGCATGGGCACTCCTTTCATTATTTGCATCTGGAGAGGTCAAGTCGAAGTCAGTCCTGAGAGGTGTAGAATATCTGATTTCTACGCAGAAACAGGATGGATCATGGGATGAGGATGCATTTACCGGAACAGGTTTCCCCAAATTTTTTATGATCAAATATCATATATACCGAAATTGTTTTCCATTGACTGCGCTTGGCAGGTATCGACGTCTGATGTCGGAAAATGCTGACAAACCCGCTTAGTGACTATCTGTGTCGGATGCTCTTAAATGAAGACTTTTGTGACCGGTGCAACCGGTTTTATCGGTTCTGCCATAGTTAGAGAATTGCTGCGAGATGGCAGGGAAGTGAGGGTTTTAGCAAGAACCGGTTCAGATCTCTCCAACCTTAAAGGGCTTGATGTAGAAATCTGGCGAGGCGATCTTCTTGATGCTGAAAGTTTGCATCATGGGACAAAGGGTTGCGATGTCCTGTATCATGCAGCAGCGGATTATCGACTCTGGACACGTAAACCTGATGAGGTGTTTCGTACCAATGTTGGCGGTACCATCGCAATTTTTAAGGCTGCTATCGAGAACAATGTCTCCCGTGTTGTTTATACGAGTAGCGTCGGCACTCTTGGCAATCCTGGAAACGGAAAGCCTGGAAATGAAGATACCGAAGTAACGCTTGCTGATATGGTGGGGTCTTACAAAAAAAGTAAATTCATGGCTGAACGCGAGGCTGAGAAGTTTATTGCTTGTGGCCTACCTGTGGTGATTGTCAATCCCTCTACGCCGGTTGGTCCGTATGATATCAAGCCGACTCCCACCGGAAAAATAATTGTAGATTTTTTGAATCGAAGGATGCCGGCTTATCTTGATACCGGTCTGAATCTGATTGCAGTCGAAGATTGTGCTCGCGGGCATATTCTGGCCGAGCAAAAAGGGATTCCTGGCCGAAAATACATTCTCGGCAACAGTAATTTTTCCTTGTATGAAATTTTTAAACTGCTTCAGAAAATCACAGGAATTGAGGCGCCGAAGATTCAACTGCCATACACACCTGTGTTAGTGGCAGCCTGGCTCAACGAAGGTTTATCACTCATAACCGGCATGGAACCATTGATTCCGCTCGCCGGAGTTCAGATGGCTTCTCACAAAATGTTTTTTGACTCAGACAGAGCTGTCCTAGAACTGGGACTGCCACAGACACCGGTCGAAGTGGCCTTGGAGCGTGCTGTAGAGTGGTTCAGTGCCAATGACTATGCTTATGAATACAGAAGGAATCAATATAATGCTGCTTGAAACAATAAACTCTCCGTCAGATCTAAAAAAATTAAAATTAGAGCAATTAACTGATCTTGCAACGGAAGTCAGAAAATATCTTCTTGATACGGTATCTGCGACCGGTGGCCACCTCGGCTCAAATCTTGGCACGGTTGAACTTTCAATTGCCATGCACTACTGCTTTAACTCTCCAGAGGACAAAATAATCTGGGATGTCGGACATCAGGCCTATACTCACAAAATCCTCACCGGACGACTTGACCGTTTTCATACACAACGTCAATACAAAGGCATTTCAGGCTTTCCCAAAATGAGCGAATCTGAGCACGACGCCTTCGGAGTAGGGCATTCCTCCACTTCAATTTCCGCCGGTCTTGGCATGGCTGCGGCTGCAAGTCTTGACGGCAAACGCAATCATTCTATTGCTGTGATTGGAGACGGTTCACTGACCGGAGGCATGGCGTTTGAAGCTCTGAATCAGGCTGGCCACCTCAAAAAAAATCTTATTGTCATTCTGAATGACAATGAAATGTCTATATCTAAAAATGTAGGCGCTTTTTCCGCGTTTATTTCACGAAAAATGACAGGGCGTTATTACCGTGATCTAAAGAAGGAAATGCAGGTACTGTTGAAGAACATTCCCGCTTTTGGCACCGACATTCTTCAATTCGCACGTCGCGCAGAAAACTCGCTCAAGGGTTTTCTCACTCCAGGCTCACTTTTTGAGGCTCTTGGTTTTGATTATATTGGGCCGCTTGATGGGCACAATCTGATTCAATTAGTTGATGTTTTCAATAATATAAATGAATTGGATGGTCCTTTGCTGGTTCATGTAATGACCACCAAAGGTAAGGGATATAAGCCAGCCGAAGAGACACCGGCACAATATCACGGGGTCGGCGTCTTTGACGTTGAAACCGGCAAGGGAACTGCCAAATCGGAGGTTAAGTCCTATACGGATCTGTTCGGTGAAACTATGCTGAAACTGGCTGAAGAGGATTCAAAAATAGTAGCAATAACCGCTGCCATGCCTGATGGCACTGGCCTAAATCTTTTTTCTCAGCGTTTTCCGGATCGTTTCTTTGATGTTGGCATTGCTGAACAGCACGCAATGGCTTTTGCTGCCGGCCTTGCTGCCGATGGGTTCCGTCCTGTGGCCGCAATTTATTCAACGTTTGTACAACGAGCATATGATCAGGTTTTTCACGATATCTGCCTGCAAAACCTGCCTGTAACTATTGCTATGGATCGAGCCGGCCTGGTTGGTGATGACGGACCTACGCATCATGGAGCTTTTGACCTTTCCTATCTTCGCCACCTGCCTGGAATAACTGTTATGGCTCCGAAAGATGAGAATGAGTTGCGCCATATGCTTAAAACTGCCGTGTACTCAGGATTGCCTATGGCACTGCGCTATCCGAGGGGCACCGGCTACGGAGTCAAACTGGATTGTGATCTTAAGATTCTGGAAATCGGGAAAGGTGAAACACTCTCTGATGGCGATGATTTGTCAATTATTGCAATAGGCGCAACAGTCTATCCTGCTCTTCAAGCTGCTGAGGCACTCAAGTTGAATGGCATTTCAGCAGGAGTCATAAATGCCCGTTTTGTAAAACCGCTTGATGCAGAACTTATTCTTGGAGCTGCACTAAAAACCGGAAAGGTAATTACGGTGGAGGAGAATGCACTTCAAGGTGGCTTCGGTAGCGCTATTCTTGAACTTATTTATGACAATAACCTGCAGGATGTGAAGATAAAGCGGCTGGGTATTCCTGACCATTATATTGAGCAGGGAAGTCAGGCGCAACTACGCAAAGATGTTGGGATTGATGCGGAAGAAATTGTTGCCGCAGCTATCAAATTTATGAAATGAGGATGTCATGACACTGGACGAAGCAAGTAAGAAAATTATTTTTGCCCTTGATGTTAAAGGGTTGGATGATATCGAATATTGGGCAGACACATTGGCGGGTAAAGTGGAAATGTTCAAAGTAGGCAAGGAGTTATTCACTTCTTGTGGGCCTGCTGCAGTCAAGGCTATTCAGCGGAGAGGCGGCCAGGTTTTTCTTGATCTAAAATATCACGACATTCCGAATACCGTTGCCAATGCCATGTGCGAAGCTGCTCGCCTCGGTGTCCAGTTGACCAATCTGCACGCGCTGGGTGGCGCTGACATGATGGAGACCGCTGTGAACGCCGTGCATAAAGAATTCAGCGACGCCGAGCGCCCAAGACTTCTGGCCGTTACCATATTGACATCTTCAACTGTTGAAACACTGCGACAGGTGGGAATTGAACATTCCGTTCAGGATATGGTTGTCCGTCTGGCACGACTTGCCAAGGCATCAGGCATGGATGGGGTGGTTGCTTCCCCGCTCGAAATCAGTCTTATAAGAGAAGCGTGCGGTTCAGATTTTTTGATTATAACACCCGGAGTGCGCCCCTCTTTTGCTGCACTGGATGATCAGAAGCGGATCATGACTCCTGCTGAAGCAGTGTCATCAGGAGCCGATTATCTGGTTATTGGTCGTCCTATTGCCAAAGCGTCTGATCCTGCCAAAGCTGCGGAAAGCATCGCTGCTGAAATTTCTGAAGGTGCCGCATGAAAGGTGAACTTATCTTCGGAGTCAATCCGGTAAAAGAGTCTCTTCAGGGGACGCGAGCCGCTTTCAATCTGTATGTTCAGATAAATGCTACTGACCATCGGGTCGAAAAAATTATCAGATTGGCCGAGGAACGTGGCGTTTCAGTACATCGTCGAGAAAAAATTGATCTTACCAAGATGTGTGCTTCCACACATCATCAGGGAATCGCTCTCGAAGTCGAGCCTTTCCGTTATGCTGATTTTGACGATCTTATGGTGACAGTAAGCCAATCAAGTACCAACGGATTTCTTCTTGTTCTGGATGCAATTCAGGATCCACATAATCTTGGAGCGTTGATACGTTCTGCTGCATGCGCAGGTGTTGATGGTGCAATCATACCTAAAGACCGAGCCTGTGGCATAACTGCTGCTGCGGAGAAGACATCAGCTGGCGCAGTCGAGACTGTGCCGATTGCAATGGTAACAAATATTGCCCAAACTCTTGAAATATTAAAAAAACTTGGCTACTGGATTTATGGACTTGATGGTGCAGCCAGACAGTCAGTTTATGGCACAGATTTTTCGGGTAACGTTGTATTGGTGATCGGCGGAGAGGGTGAAGGAATTAGGCCGTTGGTACGCAAGCAGTGCGATGTAGTAATCTCTATCCCCCAGTTTGGCGGCGTAAGTTCGCTGAATGCTTCAGTAGCTGGTGGAATCGCTCTCTTTGAGGTCGCCAGGAAAATCAGGTAAAGAAAAAGCCCTGACTTCTCAGGGCTTTTAGACTTTATCGGACTAAGCCGATTATTTAACTGGTGCGGTGGAATGGATTTGAACCATCACGAGGTTGTCCCCGCCAGCCCCTCAAGCTGGTGCGTCTACCAATTCCGCCACCACCGCAAGCAGAGTACACAAAACCCAGTGTACTTCTATAAAAAATTCTACAATATACACATCTTCAACGGGCAGTGTTTTTAGCACAGCCAAACTGCTTTATCAAGTGTAAATATTATTTTTTCTGTACAGGTGCAGCAGGAACCGTAGGCGCTACAGGTGCTACCGGAGTAGTTGCTGTACCTTCTTTCTGTGACACTGGTGCCTGAACAGGTGCTGATTTACCTTTGCCAGACATCATTGAAGAAGAGGATGGCTGACCGGAAAGATATGCCAGCGTCAATGAAGTCAACATAAAAATTACTGCTGCACTGGTAGTCAGTTTGCTCAAAAAAGACGTACCACCTCCGGCACCAAAAACAGACTGACTCCCGCTACTTCCAAATGATGCCCCCATTTCAGCACCTTTTCCAGACTGAAGCAGAACTACGCCAATCAAAAGTAAACTAACTATAACATGTAAAATTGTAAGGACAATTGTCATACTCAAATCCCCTAGCTACATTTTAAAGAGCAAACTTATAGCACAACTTTTTCCATGCTGTAAAGTCATAATTTATTTCTGTCTGCCAGTGTTCAAAATCAGCCCTTAAAATTCGTAATTGCTGCGAATGAATCCGCCTTCAGGCTTGCCCCGCCGACAAGTGCACCATCGATGTCGGGCTGGCCCATTAACCCCTTAACATTTTCAGGCTTAACACTGCCGCCGTAAAGGATTCTGACCGCATCAGCCACTGATTTGCCAAACAAACGAGCAAGCAATTGTCGAATAAATATATGCACCTCCTGCGCCTGGTCTTCACTCGCAGTTTTGCCAGTTCCTATAGCCCATACGGGTTCATATGCTACAATCACCTGTGCAAACATTTTTTCCGACAGCCCCGCCAAACCGCCATGGATCTGTGTCTCAATAACAGAAAAGGTCTGCTCTGACTCACGTTCTGCCAACGATTCACCAACACAAACGATGGCATTTAATCCCGCGGCAATGGCAGCTTTGGTTTTCTTGTTTACAGTTAAGTCTGTCTCCCCGAAATACTGTCTGCGTTCAGAATGACCGATTATTACATGACTACAACCGGCATCTTTCAAAAGCTTCGGCGAAACTTCTCCAGTGAAGGCGCCTTCTTCTTCCCAGTAGCAATCCTGGGCCGACAGCCTTATATTTGACCCAGCAGTAGCAGCACTGACACTGCTTAAAGCAGTAAATACCGGCGCAACAACAATTTCCACTTCCTTATTATTGGATACAAGCGATTTAAGCTCGTTAAGCATATCAACGGCTTCACCTATTGTTTTAAACAGTTTCCAGTTCCCTGCAATTAGCGGCTTTCTCATCTGATTCCCCTTTAATATTTACTGTACGTCAAGTGCTTTTACGCCTGGAAGAGTTTTTCCTTCAAGCAGTTCCAGAAAAGCTCCGCCACCTGTAGAAATATAGCTGACCCGGTTTTCCACTCCGGCTTTCCTTACAGCAGAATCAGTATCCCCACCACCAATGATAGTCGTGGCAAAACAGTTAGCAACCGCCTCTGCCATAGCATAAGTCCCTCTGGAAAAAGCATCCATTTCAAAAACTCCCATAGGACCGTTCCAAATTACAGTTTTGGCATCGCGCAAGGTCTCTGCAAATAGAGTTGTAGTTGCAGGACCGATATCAAGTGCCATCCACCCTGCAGGAATTTCCTGTGCTGTGCTTATAAAGTTGGTTGCATTGGCTTCAAAAGCATTAGCTACGACACAATCAACTGGAAGATAAAACATTACCCCCTTGTTACGAGCCGTTTCCATAATCGTACGGGCTGTCGCAATAAGCTCATCCTCTACCAGCGACTTACCTACGTTGTACCCCATCGCCTTTAGAAAGGTAAAGGCCATACCTCCACCAATAACTACTTTGTCAACTTTATTGATGAGGGTTTCAAGAACTTCCAGCTTTCCTGACACCTTTGCTCCACCCAATATTGCAACCAGTGGCCTTACAGGATTGTGCATAGCCTTATCAAAGAAGGTCATTTCGTTTCGCATCAGAAAGCCAGCAGCAATTACCGGGATATTCTTGGTAATTGCTTCTACTGATGCATGAGCACGATGAGAAACCGCAAAAGCATCGTTTACAAAAATCTCACAACCGTTAGCAAGTTTAGCTGCAAAGTCGGAGTCGTTTTTTTCTTCGCCTGGATAAAATCGAACATTTTCCAACATAACCGCTTCACCCGGTTTCAAAGCATTTACATGCTTATCTACCTCCGGTCCGAAACAGTCCGGTGCCTGAACTACCGGCTTGCCAAGAAGTTCAGCTAAACGTGCGGTTGCGGGAGACATACTGTATTTTGCCTTTTTCTCACCCTTAGGGCGACCAAGATGCGAAGCCAGAACAACTTTAGCACCCTGCTCCAAAGCATATTTTATGGTTGGAACCGCCCCGGCAATGCGGGTGTCCTCGGTAATTGCACCTGTTTCATCCTGCGGAACGTTAAAATCGACACGAATAAATACTTTCTTCCCTTTTAGGTCTTTTATTTCATCAATATATCGAATAGACACAACACACCTCCTGTTTTGTTTTCAGGTAATAACTTTAATGAGCGGCAAAAAAAAGAGGGGGAATAATCCCCCCCTTACTTGCAATCACCAAACTGTTGTCATTTTTTCGTAGCAATCAAACGGAAGAGATCTACTACCCTGTTTGAAAATCCACATTCATTGTCGTACCAGGAAAGGATTTTCAACATATTGTCACCAATAACTTTTGTGCATGAAGCATCAACAATTGATGATAGCGGATTACCATTAAAATCTATCGAAACAAGTGACGCTTCCTCAAAGCCCAGAATACCTTTAAGTGCCCCTTTTGATGCTTTTTTAAGTGCAGCATTGACTTTGACTGCATCAGCCTTTTTAGTCAATGTTACGACCAGGTCTACAACAGAGACATTTGGAGTTGGTACGCGTATAGCCATACCATCAAGCTTGCCTTTCAGTTCTGGCAATACCAGAGAAACTGCCTTGGCAGCGCCAGTGGTAGTTGGAATCATTGACATGGCAGCAGCTCTGGCTCGACGCAGATCTTTGTGAGGAAGATCCAGGATATTCTGGTCATTTGTATAGGAGTGAACTGTAGTCATCAATCCCTTCTCTATGCCAAAGTTATCCAGCAGAACTTTTGCAACAGGAGCAAGACAGTTTGTTGTGCATGAAGCATTTGAAATGATTACATGTTTTTTTGGATCATAAAGATGATCATTGACCCCCATAACAATAGTAATATCTTCATTAGTTGCCGGTGCTGAAATTACAACCTTCTTGGCACCAGCCTGAATATGCATCTGTGCCTTTTCCTTTGAGGTAAATATTCCAGTTGACTCAAGCACAACATCGATCTTGTCTTTTTTCCAAGGAAGTTCGGCAGGGTTTTTTACCGCATAAATCTTTATTGCCTTACCATTGATTATAATCTGGTTATCCTTCGCTTCTACTGTGCCAGGAAATGTGCCGTGCACTGAATCGTACTTAAAAAGGTGTGCCAAAGTAGCCGCATCGGTAAGATCATTGATCGCCACAAACTCAATATTTTTATCTTTACTTGCTGCTCGCAACACCATTCTGCCAATTCTACCAAATCCGTTTATTGCAACTCGTAACGCCATTACTGCCTCCTCAACCAGAAAGATATACGGCAAATTCTGTTACAAATAATAGCCTATAATCGAAAATCGTCAACCATATTTAATACTTTTTTTGAAATATTTGTAGTTCCAAAAACCAATGATCAACCTATTTAATATGCACCTACAATCCCTCCGTACTGCCTCATCAACAGGACACTTTTTAGTCGTTATCCTTCTAAAGCTTTATTCAGAAGGCTTTTTTATTGTTTTACAAATGTCAGAAGTGGTATTTATCAGATCATCACAAATGTGAACATCTGAAGATGGGGCGTATATAAATCTATGGTTACTTTAGCAAATGGAGTGCAGATAGAGGCTGTTATTTTTGATTTTGATGGTGTTATTGTTGACACGGAACCCCTCCATTACGCAGCTTTTCAGCGTGTATTAGAACCTCTTGGGCTTTATTTTACCTGGGAAACGTATGTAGAAACCTACATCGGATTCGATGATCGGGATGCTTTTAAACACGCTTTTTCTTCAAACAAATTGGATCTAAGTCATGCCATACTGCTTGATCTTATTGATCAGAAAGCAAATATTTTTATCGATATTATTAAATCAGGAGTCCCTGCCTATCCGGGTGTTGTGGATCTGATTATAAAACTAAGTAGAAGTAAAATACCCCTTGCAATATGTAGCGGAGCACTCCGTTCTGACATTGATCCGATTCTGGCAACGCTTGGAGTCGTAAATTATTTCGACATCATTGTAACTGCAGACGATGTTGCCGCAAGCAAGCCCGATCCTGAATGTTATAAACTTGCTTTTCAAAAACTATCCATTGCTCACAATAACTCATTTTCAAGAGACAATACATTTGCCATCGAAGACACTCCGGCAGGCATTTCAGCTGCAATAGATTCCGGGCTTAAAGTTTGTGCGGTCACAAACAGCTATCCTGCTGATAGATTAGAGAAAGCTACATTTATTGTAAATTCTTTGATGTTACTTTTATAATACTCGCCCTGAAAAACATTTTATCTCAATAAAATAAGCTTTATTTTGCAACCTTCACGCTTCTCAACCTTGACCGATGCAGCTATTCCTGCTATTTAATACGTTCATTTTTGCCAAAAAATCATACTCCTACTCTGGAGGTACATGCGTGACATTCCAAGATTTGATCCTCTCCCTTCAAGGCTACTGGGCCAGACAGGGGTGCATTATCCAGCAACCGTACGACACTGAAAAAGGTGCCGGCACTTTCAATCCCGCAACTTTTCTGCGTGTCCTCGGCCCTGAACCGTGGAACGTAGCTTATGTGGAGCCTTCCCGCCGTCCAACTGACGGCCGTTATGGCGAAAACCCCAACCGTCTGCAACATTATTACCAGTTTCAGGTCATTATGAAGCCGTCTCCTCTCAATATCCTTGACCTGTATCTGGATTCTCTTCGCTCATTCGGCCTTGATCCGGCAAAACACGACATTCGCTTTGTAGAGGATGACTGGGAATCGCCAACACTGGGAGCGTGGGGACTGGGTTGGGAAGTGTGGCTGGACGGCATGGAGATCACTCAGTTCACCTATTTCCAGCAGGCTGGCGGTATCGACCTCAAACCGATACCCGCCGAAATCACTTACGGCTGTGAGCGAATTGCGATGTACCTTCAAGGAGTGGACAATGTTTACGACCTTGAGTGGGTTAAAGGGATTAAGTACGGCGACATCCACCATGAGAGTGAAGTCGAGTTTTCTCGCCATAATTTTGAAGAGGCGGATGTTGACATGCTGCTGCAGCTTTTTTCCATGTATGAAAAAGAGTGTCTACGGCTGGCTGAAAAAGAGCTTGTGCTGCCAGCCTACGATTACGTCATGAAATGTTCTCATACCTTCAACCTTCTGGATGCCCGTGGTGCCATCTCTGTCACTGAGCGCGCTTCGTACATCGGCAGAGTGCGCGGTGTGGCTCGTGTTTGTGCCGAGGGGTATTTAAGGATGCGTGAACGCCTTGGCTTCCCGCTCTTGAAAGGGGGTGTAATCTAATGGGCACCAAAGAACTGTTCCTCGAGATTGGCTGTGAAGAAATTCCGGCAGGATTTATTCCGCGTGCGACCTCTGAGATGGAGGCAATTATTACAAAAGAGCTGGCGCTTGCCCGACTGACTTTCAGCGAAATAAAAACGCTTGCAACACCAAGGCGACTGGCAATGGTTGTAAAGGGAATACCTTCTCTGCAACCAGATGCAGAGATCACTGCCACCGGACCGTCGGTTAAAGCCGCTTACGACTCTGAAGGAAAGCCTACCAAAGCGGCAGAGGGCTTCGCACGTGGCCAGGGAGTTGACGTATCAGCATTGCAAACCATAACCACGGATAAAGGTGAGTATCTGTTCGTAAGCAAACAGGCGATAGGTCGCCCAACCTACGAAATTCTCGCAGAGCTTTTACCGGCACTGGTTGCAAACATCCCCTTTAAAAAATCGATGCGATGGGGTGAACAGGATGTGCGCTTTGCCCGACCTATTCACTGGATTGTGGCACTGTTTGATGGGACAGTAGTTCCGTTCACGTTCGGAAACATTGAAAGTGGTAAAGTTTCGCGGGGTCATCGTTTCATGGCAAACACGACTTTTCATGTTAGTGACTTTGCAAATTATCTGGTTGAATGCGAGCGGCATTTTGTTATTCCGGATCCTGAAAAGCGGAAGGAAATTATTCGCCGGGAAACGCATAGAGTTGCTATCGCAGCAGGTGGCCACTTATTACCGGACGAGGAATTGCTGGATCAGGTAGCGTATCTGGTTGAATACCCCAGTGCTGTCCATGGAACATTTTCCCCAGAATTTTTGAAAGTTCCAAAAGAAGTCCTCATTACCTCCATGCGTAGCCACCAACGCTATTTCTCAATCGTTGATACGAACGGAGGACTGTTGCCAGGATTCATTACAATCAATAATACGCTGACGGAAGATCCTTCGGTTGTCGTTAAGGGGAATGAACGGGTTCTCCGCGCTCGATTGTCTGATGCCCGTTTCTTTTTCGAGGAAGACAAGAAAGTCCGCCTCGACGACAGGGTTGAATCGCTGAAGAAAGTCGTTTATCAGCAAAAACTCGGCACCTCATTTGAAAAGATGGAAAGGTTCAGATCATTGGCAGAGGAATTGGCTGACCAGCTGAATCCTTCCGCCAAAGAGCAGGCATCCCGCGCTGCATATCTTTGCAAGGCTGATCTGGTTTCCGGCATGGTAGGCGAATTCCCGGAGGTACAGGGAATCATGGGACGCGAGTATGCCCTTCTGGAAGGCGAAAGTGCAGACATTGCCAACGCGATTGCTGAACACTATCTACCTACTCAGGCCGGAGGTGAGTTGCCGGCATCTGACGTTGGCTCCTTCGTTTCCATCGCAGATAAAATTGATACAATATGCGGATGTTTCGGAGTTGGATTAATACCAACCGGAGCTACAGATCCATATGCTTTAAGACGTGCAACCATCGGCATAATATCAATAATTCTGGACAAAGGTTATCGAATATCACTATCAAGCCTCGTAGAAAAATCTCTTACTCTGCTGACGGCAAAACTTAATCGTCCGAAAGATCAGATATCCAGTGAAGTGCTCGAATTTTTCAGAGCCAGATTTGTAAATCTCCTCGGAAGTTCCTTTGCCACGGATGTTGTTGATGCTGCCGTCGCAGCCAGTTTTGATGATCTTGTAGACGTAAAGGCTCGTATTTCAGCATTGGCCGAGTTCAAAACCCATCCGGATTTCGAGCCGCTTTCAGTTGCATTCAAGCGGGTAGGCAATATTATTAAAGAAGGTGTTGATGCGCCAGTAGATCCGTCACTTTTCCAGGAGGACGTCGAAGGCACTTTATATGAAGCCGTTCAATCGGCAAAAAACTCAGCTGACGCTTTCATCGCTTCTGGTGCTTGGCTTGAAGCATTGACAGAAATTGCAACTTTGCGTGTTGCAGTTGACCGCTTTTTTGATAAAGTCATGGTTATGGCTGAAGAACCGTCGGTTCGCACAAACAGACTGGCACTTCTTACCACAATTGGCCGCTTGTTCGGCAAGATTGCCGACTTCTCCAAAATTGCCTAGATTCGCTTAAAAAGGGGATACAAATGTCATTTACTACTCGCATACTCGCAGGGAACGCATTTGGAATAATTTTGGCTGTGGCAGCAATGGCGTTATTTAACCCCAATAGCAATATCTTAATTTCAATTGCTATAGCAGTTATTCTGCTTCTTGTTATGTCAGGGCTACTCGGCTTGCTTAGCAATAATGCCTTCAAGCCCTTAACAGGTATTGTAACAGCACTCGAAAAAGCAGCAGCAGGTGATCTCTCAGTTCGCGCTGAAGTTGTTGGCGGAGGTGATTTCGGCAGACTTGCAACAGCATTTAACACCATGATGACCGATATGAACAAAGCGATGCGGCAGTTTTTTTCAGTTGCTGACACAGTGCGCGATTCCGTTGTGCTCGTACGCTCAACTACCGATGCCATGGCATCGGCAGCAGAAGATGTAGCTATTCAGGCAAGCACAATTGCTACTGCCAGTGAGGAGATGTCTGCCACATCAGGAGATATAGCCCGCAACTGCCTATATGCAGCGGAGAGCGCTCAGAAAGCAACGGAGCAGACCCACAGTGGCTCGCAGTTGGTGCAGAGCAGCTCCAGATTGATGGAGAACATAGCTCACAGAGTCAATGTGTCGTCGCAGACTGTGGAGGGACTCGGACAGCGTTCTGATCAGATCGGGGCAATTGTCAACACGATTCAGGACATTGCCGACCAGACCAACCTTCTGGCGCTGAACGCAGCCATAGAAGCTGCGCGAGCAGGTGAACAAGGCCGTGGCTTTGCTGTTGTTGCTGACGAAGTCAGGGCACTTGCCGAACGAACCACCAAGGCGACTAAAGAAATTGCCTCCATGATCAAGGCAATTCAGAGTGAAACGCAAAGCGCCGTAGGCTCAATGTCTGAAGGTGTAGATGAGGTTAAGCGAGGTACTACCGAAACTGCAAGATCCGGCGAGGCGTTGGAAGACATTCTCAACAAGATCAACGAATTGACCATGCAAATCAGTCAGGTTGCAACCGCGGCCGAAGAACAGACCGCAACAACTCAGGAAATAACCAATAATATTCAGATGATTACTGATGTTGTTAACCGAAATGTTCAAAATGCCCGCAGTACCACTCAGGCAACAACTACACTTGCCAAGCAGGTAGATGGACTTCACGAACTTGTTGGGCATTTCAGGCTTTCAAAAGCACTGGAGTGGGATCCTTCTTTTACTGTTGCCGTCG
>CAJBRY010000139.1 GCA_903958085.1 uncultured Geobacteraceae bacterium | reverse complement strand
TTTTATCGGCATTACTTGTAATCGGAATATTGTCTATAGCCCCTGCAACGACATTTTTCAGGATTAATACAGGGACTTAACGAGGGTCCAACAAGGCAGAAGCAGCGGCCTAAAACCGCTGCTGTTCTCCCAAACCGTTGGCGTAAAAGGAAAATAAGGAAATAGAGCATGAAAGAATTATCGTATGCGCTTCTCATGGCAATCATCGTTTTCTTCGTCACAAAATCATCGCTGAGATCGACTAAAGATGATCATAAGCGTTTTTGGCGAATGTTGCGATTCCCAGCCTTTATAGTGTTTGCGATTTCAATTGGACTCACAATTTACCTAGATCGAGCCGGGACTTTGACAAAATCAGAATACTCAAAATTAGCATCTGCATCTGCTTCAATTCTGCCAATATATTTCATCTTTTATTCCCTTAACACCAAGGAAGCGATTTCAAAATATGGCCGCTCGGGTTTTACTTCACGTGAGTCAAATCCATTAGGATATTATTTCCTGAACTTAGTCTACTGGGTAATGCTAATTATCTTTGCTGTAAATTTAGTAACCTCTTGAATAGACATAAATTCAAACACTTAACACCAGCATAATCTTGACGTGGAAGGAAAAAGTCTGCATGCAGATCATGTTAGCGGAATGAAAATGACAGACTCTGAGAAAACAATTAAACGCCCACTGCTGATGACATTGTCAATGTGGTACTTCGGCTTAGGTACCGTTGTAATGATCATCGGTTCCTACATCGGCATTTCTGAAGAATCGATGTACATAAACGGGATATTGAGGAATCGAGATTTCTTCATTAGACACGCACTTGTCTGGTGCATTGCAGGCGCACTGTTATGCGCCTTCATCAGTTGGGTAATCAAAAAAGGGAAATGGTGGTTCCAGCCAACCCCCCTGATTTTTTGGAGTGCAATATTGCTCGCAACGCTCATTGAAACGCCTGAGGACTGGCTGTCCATATTGTTTAGTTACGGAGTCGTAGCAGGCCTTACAGGGTGTTATTTTTACTACAAACAAAACGTGAAATACTATTTCTCAGAACTTAAAAAATCGTGCCAACAAGACAGTTGGACACCGCCCGCCCGATAAGGCCGGACTGGCGGGTCAACTGCCAAACCGTTGGGTGACTAAGAAGATGAATAAACTCAAGACAATATTGAAAGTGATTTGTGGTGGTGTAATCCTGTACGCGCTGTTCGGCGTCGGATTGCTTTGTTACAGCGTCCTTTGGATGCGCCCCCACGCGGAGCGGGCGCTGAACGAATTTAAAAAATCAGTAACTGAAGGAACAAAAATCGAAACGGTCAAGGCCATAGCATCGAAAGTCGGAGCAGATGAATATCACGCTTACGCCCTGTCACAGTCAGAAGATGGTGCTTCAGAGGAAGCTGCAGTGTACTTCTTTAGGTTTCCGGGAGGCCTGGCAAGGGATGTATGTCGCATTAAATTCAAAAATGGTGCTGCTATATCAATAAAATATTATTTTCGTGGGTGATGTCGAGCAGACTGTGTACCCAACCAGCCCCATGCAGAGTTACTAAAAAAAAGAATTTAATCCAACCATTCGGCGTCAGCGGGCTGGAACTAGTGGGCGGCTTCAGCGTGAAGTTTGAGTCCCAGCGCTGAAACAATTTTGAGAATTGTATCAAAACCTGGAACCCGCTCGCCAGAAAGCGCCTTATAGAGGCTTTCACGAGAAAGACCGGCGTCACGAGCCACTTGGGACATCCCCTTGGCGCGGGCAATGTCGCCTAAGGCCTTGGCAATGAAAGCTGCATCGCCATTGGCTTCTTCAAGGGAGGCTTCAAGATAGGCCGCCATTTCTTCCGGAGTGCGGAGATGTTCAGCGACATCATAGCGACTGGTAGCTGTTTTGAGCATTTTGAACTCCTATACGTTCTGTGCAAGTCGAATTGCTGTCTTGATATCCCGAGACTGGCTGCTCTTGTCACCACCAGCAAGCAGGACAATCAATTCGCTGCCGCGTTGGATAAAATAAATGCGATAACCGGGACCGTAGCTGATCCGCATTTCCGACACACCTTCTCCAACAGGTTTGACGTCGCCTGCGTTACCAGAAGCAAGACGCTCAATCCTGACAAGGACACGAGCCTTGGCTTGGATATCACGTAGGTTGTCGAGCCAGTTGGCAAAATGTTCAGTTTTGCGGATTTCAATCATGAATAAGCTGTATCCTGCTGGCTACATTTTGTCAACTGGAAAGTCGAGAAGAACACAACCCAGCCATCGGCAAGACCCGCCGAGGGCGGGTCAACTGCGCGAACCGTTGAGCAAATCATAAAAATGAAAATGTCATTTCTCGAATTTATGCTGCTTTTAGCTGCTGCCGCCATCCAAGGAGTTCTTTTACCTGGAAGTATAGTATGTTATGCGCGGTTCAGGACAAAAGCAGCAATACTAATGTGCATTGGCTCGGCTTCAACGCTTTTAGCCACAGTTGTGTTGGCAATGGTCCGACCAGATGTCCCCGGAAGAATAAAACCAACTGACTTCCATGAGGGATATGTTCAATTAAAATGTCAAATGAGCTGGATGTATTTCCCCCTGTACGGAGGAATGTTTCTTTGACAGTATGGCTAGTGATTCAGATCAGGCAAAAGGGAACACAGAGATAGCAAACCAGAAAGAAATGCGATGTTCTCCCAAACCGTTGACCAGAATAATGGAAATGACAATGCGAGCTGGAAGGTGTGCATTATGAATGTAGTGAAACCCCAATATAAATGGTTTATATTGGCAACATTAGCCTCAATCGGCGGTATTTACTTCACCGGTTTAAGTGGGAGCTATCTTCTCGATTATTTCAAAGACGCTTCTAGCAACCCTAACCGAAATGAATATTTAGAGGGAGTTACACTTTCTCTCATCTTTTCTTTGCCCTTTTGGTTGTTGCTTGCTGCATTCGCTACACCACTAAAAAAATCGCTATCGAAGCCAGTTTTTATCCTTTTAAGAATACCGGCAATGCTTCTGGGATTTGCATTCGTATTAATGAACGCATATATTTTCGTCATGATATTCTTGGATAAATTTCAAGGCAAATAACGGTCTCTGGCCGAAAAATGCGAATTTATAACCAAGAAAAGAAACGGCTGAAAGTAGCGGAATCGGAGTTGTCACTGACATCAGCAATGGCGCAGGCAACCGGAGTCAAGCAAAGAGTTTGCCGCCGGAGAAACATGGCGGCAGAGGATGACGCCCAACAATCGGCAGCACCGGTCAGCTGGAAAAAAGCCCCCCGCCGAGCCGGTGTGCCTCGCAACTGTTGAAAAGTAGTAATCTAAACGATCTGGAGGGACAAAAATGAAATACATCCCCATTGTATTGTTGGGCCTTCTCCTTGCTTCACACGTATTTGCTGATGATGATGCAGTAAAGAAGTATCGTAATTACACCCCACAACAAATCCATAAAATTGCTGAGAAGACCCGAGAAGGCGAAGTGCCAATGATGTATATCTTCGCGGCCCAGAGTGGTCTTGCGGTGGATTCGGAGTTGCTTTTCGGCATGCAACTTAACCTCTTAATGTATCCAGGGCTTCACGACTACAAGTCGGCTGCTAAGGAATATCAAAAAGACTTAGGTGATCCACCAACTGGAGTTCTTACGGTCTGGCAGATATACAATCTTGAACAACGCGCAAATATGCAGAAACTCTCTCAGGTGCTTTTCCCTACTCAGTTTTCATCCAGCAAAATTGATACATATGCATATATCAAGGGGACTTTGACAATCCTTGATGATAGACTTGCGTGGCCTATAAATCATGTACGGGTGGATTGTTACAAAGACCAGAACTATTGTCAGTTGGATCAACTCAAAATCAACGTTCCGAACAAAGACTCGTGGAGTCAGAATTACCAAGTGATGCAAGACTCCCCAGAATACTTCACAATAGCCCGTTGGAATGAAGATAGTATTGATGCTGTACCGAATGAGACAGTAGATGCATGTAGGACTACATCATTAAACCTTAACTTCAAAACCAAGGAATTTTATTACATCACTCGTAATGGTGGTGGAGATTGCAAATTCCTTGGGACCACCCTTGACAAACTCTCGAAACCCCGTATATCGCAAATCGTTGATGGAACAAATATAATCAATGAAGAATTTTCCAGGATACAAAAGTCTGCTTACGATGTTTTATCGAGTGAGTTTAGAAAAAAAGTGGATAAAGGTATATCTAAAGAAGAAAAGAAATAAGGCAACAGAACATCATGCCCAACCATCGGCGGCAACGGTGAACCCGCTGCGCCTCACAACCGTTGAACGACAAGACAAAGGCTCCGTCTTGGAGTTCACGGTGTCCCCCCGGAGCCCCAAATATCAGGAGGATTGGAGATGAGTAAAAATGTAATCAATGTGGTGCTGGGATTTTTTGTTTCAATAGTTCTAGTTTTGTCTGGGTGTGGCGGCGGTGGGGGGAGTGATAATAATTCTAATACGCCGACTCCGATGAATTTAGCAGGAACATGGATATATACTGGAAATTTTGTTGCACCTGATGATGTTGAATCTCATGTAGGAAAGGCGACTGTAACACAAAATAGTAATGTGGCCAGTTTTAACATGAACGGAACTTGGAGTAGCAGTAAAACCGGGGATTCTGGCCCTGATAATATGAACTTTTCTGCAAATGTAACTTCAACTGGTTTGACTATGATACAGAAGGAAACCAGTTGTTACGACAGCACCAATACCAGTTGTTTGTGCACGGTATCCGGTGTGGGTAGTGGCAACTCAAACACATTTACTTTAGACATTACTACAAAAAGCAAAACATGCGGAGTACCTTTTACTATAACAGGTACGTTTAATTATACTCCATCAACTGCGGTACCAGTGTTTACATCTCCTCAAAATAATGGAGTAATTAGTAAATTAGCTTTAATTACTTGGAGTTCTCCTAATCAGTCTATGCTTTATGTTTATAATGATGACTGTTCTAGTTCATATATGGGTTGTATGGACAGCGGGAATTGCGTAGGACAGTGGAATCCGACTTATAATAGCAATCCTTCTGGTTTTGCTGCTGGAGTATGGCACGCCAAAATTGTATCTTTCACGTCGAAAAACTTCTCTTCCTGGTCATGGAATAATGTTTGTCCTTCCCCACCTATCACAGATTCGATGCTGATTAATTCAAGTGGGTGGTCACAACCATTAACTTTTACAGTTCAGTAGGTTAAATAACGAAGTTAATTTCTGTTCGTAAAGACAACATATAAATAAAATTGCGAAAATGAATATGCAACAGGGGAGTGAGGGGGCAAATCTCCATTCCCCAATTTTTCAAACAAAGAAGAATATTCGAGAGTCAGACCTAATGAGTAAACCAACGGCGAGAAAACCTAATATTCAACCAACGGCAGCACCGGTCAGCGGGAAAAAACCCCCGCAGAGCCGGTGTGCCTTATCACGTTGGTCAAAGACGAGAAAAAGCAGAAATGGTTGGAGTTGTTCCCCTATGATAAACGTGAAGATACTCACTTTCTTCTTTGCTGCATGTCTTTTTCTCACGTCATGCGCCTATCATGACAGCAGAGAGACGCTGTCTAAGCAGATGTTTGAACATAAATCCCGCACACTCGCCGCATGGTCAGGGTGGCAGAAGAAAGACATACGGGAAAAAATAGTCCCGGCACCGGATATACTGTTGGACTATCTTCACATCGACAACAAAATTAGCAGTTACGATAAAGTCACACAGCCTGCAACACAGTGGCAATCATTCGCCGACGAGGTGTTCCAAGCTATTGATGAATTCCCTCCAGAAGTTAAGAGACATCTAAACGAACATGTAATCGGGATATTTCTAGTTTCCGACCTCGGCAGTTCGGCATTCACCGATATCATTAGAGATTCGACCCCTCCTCTCGGCTTCATCGTCCTCGATTCTCAGTCATTGAATAGAAAAGCCAATGAGTGGGCGAGTTGGAAGGAGAACACTCCATTCAGTCCATATTCTAAAATGGAGACCAGAGTTATCATTGAATCAAAAGTTGGTGACACCAGAAAAAATGCCATTTCTTATATTATCCTGCATGAGCTTGGACATCTGGTCGGGGTCACAAAAGAAGTTCACGCAAATTGGTGGGATAAAGGAAATCACAATGACTATCCTTTCGCATCAATTTCATGGACACGACGAAATGATTCTCTCGCCTCAAAATGGGATGATACGTTCCAAAACAGAAGCAGAGTCCGATTCTATGCCAACGAAAAGTCTCAACTTGCGGGCGACGAGCGCACCAGTATATATGCCAATCTTGAGAAAACGGATTTTGTAAGCCTCTATGCCGCCACTGGTAGCTATGATGATTTTGCAGAGACGTATGCAATGTATGCGCATGTTGTCTTGCAAAAAAGGCCATGGGAACTCGAAGTTCTTCGTGAAGGAAAGCCGATCTTTAGAATGACGGAACCAATCCTTCAAGCGAGGAGTAAGTATAAGAGAGCGTTTCTCGCAAAGCTATTTGAAACGAAATCACAAGCAGAGGTTACACTTACCCACTGAAGCCAGGGAAGCCGAATGGATCTTGAAACGAGAGAAATATATGCCCCAACCAGACAGAAGCAGCGGCCTAAAACCGCCGCTGTTCTCCCATTACGTTATACCAATAAAATTAATAGCAATAAAAGGACGGCACATGAGAATTATTTCCCTTATCGTAGTAATCTTATCCTTAGTGAGCATTCCAAATTCTGGATTTTCTGCTGACAAAATTACGTGCACGATTGAAAAAAGCCTTACCACAGGGAATTCCCTTGATAAGCCAATGGTTAGCACAGAAAAAATATCACTAGATGCAAAACCATTTGGTGGCAATTACACATTTTCCCTTGCACCAGCTAAGGCCGAATGTGAACTGCGAAATCC
The DNA here is from genome assembly GCA_903958085.1 of uncultured Geobacteraceae bacterium. Lineage (GTDB taxonomy): Bacteria > Desulfobacterota > Desulfuromonadia > Geobacterales > Pseudopelobacteraceae > JACRCG01. The sequence continues at coordinate 1,478 of CAJBRY010000139.1, read as the reverse complement.
TAATCCAAAAGGCGGAACATTCCTGAATTGTTGGACTTTAGATAAAAAGCATGGATTCAGATCAGACCACACTACGATTGACAAGAAAGTAGGTGTACAAAACACGCTGACATATGCTGACGGAGAAAGTGATGTTGTGGTGCAGATAACAGTTTTGTGCAAATAACAGGTATAACCACGTCGTTAGACGCCGCCCCAAAAGACGGGCGGGTCAACGCCGACCCCGTTGGAAAAGGACACAAATGTCTTTAGAACTACCAATTCAAAGTAACGGTTTCATCTTGAGAGAGTTTAGGCCGTCGGACGCAATGGCTCTATCAGAGATTGAATTCGATCCCGGTGTGAAGCGATATCTCGCGCTGCCCGACAAATCAAAAGATGAGTGGATTAAATGCGTTCAGCATAATGGAATTGATGGTTGGGTGATCCAAGTGGAGGACTCTCTAATTGCTGGATGCGCGTCAATTCTTCGCGCCAAGCGAAAAGGAGATGGAGAAATCAGAATCGTGATCGGGAATACTTTTAGGAAGGCGCTCGGCACTGACGTTGCCAAACTGCTTATCAAAATCGGGTTCGAACAACTTTCAGCTAAAGCCATTGTCGGCATCGTGCATCCAGAAAACACAAAAAGTCTTCGTATCGTGCGACGGCTACGGTTTAGACGCCGCGGAAAGGTACAAGAACCGGCTCCACAATGGCAGATAGGCCACTATATCTACCGCCTCACGAAGGGCGTCTATACGTGTATGCAAACAGGTTATGGGGACAGCTAAATTTCTGAGGAGATAAAATTTCCAACCAGAAAATAGGGAAGGTCAACACCCCGGCTTCAAAAGGGGGCGGAACCATATACCGAAAAAATGCAATATAACAAATTACAGAGGGCAATAATAACTAATTAAATATCAATGTGAGGTGAAATAAATGCTACACAAAAAAATATACTCGATTATTGCTGCTTGCTCTTTAATATCTGTCAATGCACTAGGAAGTGAGCTTACAGAACTTTATAAAACCATAGGACCATCAGTTGTTATAATCGAAGCTAAAGATAGCTTTGGAAATGTAACAAAATCTGGCACTGGTTTTTTTATCGGCAATGGCTGCAATGTAGTTACAAACTTGCATGTAATAAAAGGCAATAATCAAATAGATATAATAGCCAGTGGAGAAACATCTAGTAAGCAATTAACCGCATTCAAAGTAGATAAGAATTATGACCTGGCTATAATACCAGTTTCCAAATGTGGAAGTGCATTAAAACTAAGCAGTTCGTTACCTGATGTAGGACAATCAGTTTTTACAATTGGAAATCCCAGAGGATTAGAGAAGTCACTCTCGAATGGCATTATTAGTGGTATCAGAGAAGGTAAGTATAGAGTTATGCAAACGACAGCATCAATTTCACCGGGGAGTAGTGGTGGACCGTTATTGAATATGTCAGGGGAAGTTGTTGGTATTACTACATTTTATTTGCA
>CAJBRY010000138.1 GCA_903958085.1 uncultured Geobacteraceae bacterium | reverse complement strand
TTGCCATGAATAACTATCTGCAATTCCCATGATCTCAAGTGCCATTTTGGCTACAGCTTCCGCATGGTCATCTCGGGCAATTGGTATCCCTCCGGCAACCATATAGGCGTCACCTATTGTTTTTATCTTCTCCAAGTTATGCCTCTTGGCAATTTCATCAAAATCAGAAAAAATTGTGTTCAAAAAATCAACCACCTCAGCTGGTTCAGCCTGCCCAGTCATTCTGGTAAATTCTACAATATCCGCAAAAAGAACCGTCACATCATGACAGGTATCAGCAATAGTTTTGGAACCAGTCTTCAAACGTTCTACTATGGGTTCCGGAAGGATATTCAGCAGCAGTCCGTCAGCGGCTTCCCTAGCTAGAGTCGCATCATCCCTGGCTTTATTTATTTCATTGTACTGTGTGCGGATAATTGAATCAGATCGCCGGACAATCATATACAAAACAAGGTAAAGAATTGAGAGAATCGCAGTCACCGTAATAACCAGGTTTCTCTGGGATTTGGATATATTGTGTAATAATGGAGTTATGTCTGTGTATATCTCGAAAATCCCTTTTATGTCGCCATCGCGAATAATTGGAATATAGCTGGACAGGACATCTATATCTTCCACCATGTTTTCAAATGCACTGAAACTTTTCCTGTGCGTCATCTCACTTGCCGCTATACCGGAAGCAGCCGTTTGAAATCCTTTATTATCCCTCTTATTCTCACCAATCTGACTTGCCTGCGTTGAAAAAACGGTCAAGCCGTCAATGTTGTAAACTTTTACTTTTACAACCGCCGTTCCCTTCATCTGCTCCTGTACAGCCTGAAAAAGTTTTATAGTTTCAGGTCCAGCAGGCAGTTTATTGCCGTTTTGTCCTGAAACATTATTTACAAAAGGCTCAAAGCGCTCCCAGAGCGAGTTGGCAAATGCATGAGTAAGAACAGTATTATAGTCTTCCCCCATTTCAATCACATCGTGGACAGCTGTCTTTTCATAAAGCTTCCCTAGAAGCACCGCAACAAAGACAAAGGCTATTAAACTTGTAATGGAGAAAAATCTCAACAATCGGAACATTTTACTCTCCCTCAATTTTGCTAATTTCATCTCAACTTGTTACGTCAAATAAGGCCAGTTCCGCATGAAGGTCTTCTTTTACAGGAGCAGATTTGTCTTTTTCGGCTTAAACTGCTTCATTTCTCCCGCGGTGCAATATTTTGATTTTGAGATCAAGATTACGAGACGCTTCTAAAAGTTGGCTGCATGCTTACACATAATTTGGTATCCACGAACATGAAAATTTGCTATATCCTCACCAAGTATAGCCATAGGTACTGTGTTTGTACATTCAGTAGTATGAATATGCCACCAAATTCAGTACAGAAAATTTATCTTAGCAATTTATTGAGGCATTTTTGGGATTACCAGAATGAAATACATTACAACACTTATTCTGATTTCGGTTGTACTCACAGGATGCATTTATTCAAATATACAGCGACCTCTGGGAACAGAATTTAATAAAACGGAGCTAGGAACAAAAATTGGTGAATCCAGTAACAGGTCTTTGCTGTGGCTAGTAGCCTGGGGTGATGGTGGGACAAAATCAGCCGCTGATAATGGCAAGATAACAATTATTAGGCATGCCGATATGCGGATATTTTCGATTTTATTCGGACTTTATGCTCAATCAACAACAATTGTTTATGGTGATTAGGCTCTTAACGCTTTCTATCGCTGTTCTTGTGAGTGGTTGTGCCCCAAAAGGAATTATCTACTCTGACACCGTAGTTCCGTACACAAAGAATTTCTCGCTGACACCAGTGGGATCAAAAAAGTGTGAAGTACAGAAATACCAACTAAAAGAACCTGTAACTGGTTACAATATTACCGCTGAGTGGACAACTGATTATATTTTAAACAAGGCTCATGATGCAGGCATCAAAGAAATTAACTACATCGATAAAAGAACTATCAGCGTTCTAATGGATGTATATAAGAGAGAAACGTTGATCGTATATGGGAATTAGAAAATATTTCAAGACTAATGGGACACAAGTCTCTTAAGATGACGCTTCCCTATGCTGAACTATTTTCTCTAGTGCTTTACGGCAGGATAAATGGTCATTGCCTTTGGTTGTCTGAAAGAGCAAATTTTACACGTGGATCGAGCGATAAGACAAAGCTAACGAACACAACGCTCCGATTGAGCTAGTTCTTTTTGGCTTGCATCCTGGGAACGGGAAGCAATTATCAAGTTCGCTGTTTAAAAACCATCAGAAGGGTAACGTCGACTAAACTTCATGATGCCGGATCAGAATATAGTTGCCGTAAGTCCTTCCAGCGCGGTTTTTCTAGTTGACCATTGTAGCGTTGCCAATATATATCAAGTACTTTAAAATATGGATAAGCGTTGTATACGTAAATAGCAGTATGTATCGCTTTGTTCTTAAAACTGTAATCAGCATATATAGTTGATAGATATTTTGAGCGTTAGTTTAATGGACTGCACGCAGAGCTTTTTAGTTTAAACCACGAAATCGGGAGACACAAAGTGATTCAAATTGATTTTGAAAAAATG
>CAJBRY010000137.1 GCA_903958085.1 uncultured Geobacteraceae bacterium | reverse complement strand
TTTGCCAACACTATAGGTTTGTCAATATTCAGGTTTATCAAAAGTGTAAACTACTTTTCGACCCATATGAAGGATGCCTAATTCTGCAATATTGATGTGTCTGAAAAGTTTTTGGGTAACACGAAACGTTCATTTCGGTTGTTCAAAACGAGCGCTATCGTGTATAAGAAGTTTGATGAAAACGTAGCTTGTAATTGACTTGAAGATATCAGACTGGATTTTCGGAGCCGCCCATGGGCAAAGACATCGAATCACCCCATAACGAATTTATCCTAAAACAATTGGAACAATAAACTATTTAAAAAGCTGTCCGCCACTCAGCCCAACCGATAAAGAGAAAGTGGATAATATTCAAAAATTTCTATCAAAATATGTACCCTTACAGCTCACAGAAAAAGCGATGGAAGGCAATTTTTCCAGGAAAGATACTCATCAGTCATCCAACATGGGGATTGATAAATGATACCATACATTGCGAGCCTAAAGGTAAGATTAATGTCAAAGGGTTTTCTCATCCAGTTATGATCTATGAGGTGATTTTTTGACCGCTGACACACAAAAAAAATAGACATGAATCATGCCAAGATTCATCCATGGATACGATAAAGCTATCTGTCAGATGGCGGATAACGCACTCGAAATTTTTATTTTCAAATCCATAGCTTTATTTTCATGGTAAGCATGGAAGGGGCACGGTTACTTATTTCTTGACTTTCCTACCTGTCTATGCAATTTTTCCAGACTGCCGTTCCTGACAGCACTTTTCTAATAAAACAGGCAATCCCATGCAAAACGCCATGTCTAATCAGCCTTGGGTAGAACTGATTTTACGCAAGATTCGTCTGTTTGATACTGTTGAAGAAGAGTCTTTGTTGGAACTGGCCGCAAATCTGCAAGTCGTTACACTGGATGCAGGCCAGATTCTTTTCAGTGAAAATGATTCTGCCAGTTGTCTCTATATCATTGCTGAGGGAAATCTGGAAATCATCAAGGCTTTTGGTATAAAAACTGCTTTATTAAATTGCTCTCAAAATATCTGCAATCTTGTAAGGATTATCATCAATATAGCGTTGTGTTGTTGCAATGCTAGAATGACCTGCAATCTGTCTAATGCTATATTAATCTAATCAAACTCGTTAATTCATTATTTCTAGAATAGGATTCAATTATGTCAACTTTAACTATATCTGGTAATGGGAAATCAATTTTATTCAAAGAAATTGATGAAGAAACGGCAGAAAAATATGCTGAGTTAGGAGCAATTTCAGAAGAAATATATGAAGAGTTTGAATCTAATTGTGAGTCTGAATCTGGTTTCTTTGAGTCTGCAGATGTTTATATGGATGATAAACATATTGGTACAGTAGAAGAAATTATAGAATTAGGTGAGGACTCTCCTGATGTCCGGCGTCAACTATCTTGTCCGGCTGACGACAATTACCTTGGCCGGTTTTGATTGAAAAATGGGTTACTTTTTTAAGCTCTGTTTTTTACGATAACTTTCTCCTTCGATTTCAATA
>CAJBRY010000136.1 GCA_903958085.1 uncultured Geobacteraceae bacterium | reverse complement strand
TGACAACAAAAATAATCAAAAGGGATTCCCGTCACGTCATCCATTATTGATCAAATCTGCTCTTCTAATTTCCCTGGCGTTGATTCTTGCTGATATTGAGAACTTCCTTGGTTTTGAGAGCACGCCCCTTCATTACCTGGAATTTTTCCTCCTTTTGAGCTAGGAATTGCGGCGAACGGAGCGCCTCGATAACAAAGGTCTGTGAAGGGTGCGGGCAGTTGGAAATTTTAGCGCGGATAATACCCATCGCCTTCTTCTCAAGCGCAGTAATTACCGGTGCGTTTTCGTATTCATTGCCATCAGCAAAAGTTATAAACCCGGTACGGAAGCCCCAAACGAACTCTTCTTTGGTTGCGCCGTCAAGCTTGATTGCCAGAATGCGCGGGTGAAGATTGGCAAGTTTCCCGAATAGAGATTCCTTGAGGCAGTCTTCGTAGAAAAGCCCAAAATAGGCATCGTCTGATATTGCTACGATATTGCAACCAGCCTCGGCAACTTCCTTGATAGCTGCCACCAGAGCATCCCCTTCAGCAACTGTAGGCGTATAACCGCTTGGATTATTCGGGAAGTTGAGGAGGACAACTGCTTTCCCTTTTTCTTCAGCAGTATTCTTCAGAGTAGCCTTGAATGCATCGATGTCATACCCGCCGGTTGTCGTAAATGTCGGATGTTTTTTTACTATCGCACCGCAGCATGTTCCAAAAGTCAGATTGTAATTGCCCCAGAGCATATCGGGGAGAATCAGATGATCACCCTTGTCGATGAACATATCAGCAACGATGGAAAGTCCATGCGTCAGAGCATTTGTTACAATCGGATTACTAAAATGCTTGCCATTCTGGCTGGGATTTTCACGAAGCATCTTGTCACGCCAGAGCGAGCGAAGTTCAGGCTTGCCTGCTGGTGGCGCATAGGGATAGATGTCCTTTGGATCAAAAGCGGACAGCTTGTCCTGAATACACTGCAGAAACATCGGGCCACCATTTTCGGTAGCGATGCCGATGGTGGCATTGTATTTATGAGCTTTGTCTTTTGCTTCAGCGGACTGGGTCAGAATTCCTTTTGGAAAGAAGAGGTTCTTTCCGAGGTCGGACAACATTTCCAATACATGCGGGCTGTGCTGGGTAAGCAGATCATTTAGTTCCTGTGCTAATGGATTCATCGATTTCCTCCTGAAGTTATTTGCTGCAAATTTACAACAAAAGTTTTATCTGACTAAATTTTAAGTGCGCAGTAGAACAACACCCACCTGATTTTGTCAATAGAGAAATATCTCCTGACTACTTTCGAACAAAAATTTCTTTTGCCAGATTGCTGTCAATTGCAAACTCAGAATATCCAACTCTGAAAATGTATGACGGATAGGCTTGCGTCAACACAATACGGTTGCCAGGCAAAACGCCCATCGCCATCAGCTTCTGCATTTTTTTGTTGTCATCAGTCTGAATATAAGCAATTTCACCTTCCTGGCCTGATTTAAATTCAGTCAAAGGCACCACACCTAGATCTCCGTCAGCGCGTGCCTGATGGCAGCACTCCCCGGGCGGGATAGGCTTGCCGTGCGGGCAGGTTGTCGGGTGATTTAGCATTGTACATACTTTAATATCAGCACCTTCGTTCAAAAGGTGCTCAAACTGACAGGCCTTAAATTCCCCGGCATCACCTCTGATATTAAGGACATCCATCATCAGTCGTTCGGCCAGACGATGGCGCCGGATGGTCATCTTTCCCTCTTCACGCCCCTCTGGCCTGAAATAGATCATTCCCTGTCGGATCTCAATCAGCGTCTGACCGGTCAATTCCTTATAAACTGAATCATCGGTTGAAAAATCCATTTTCTCCGGGTCAAGAAATGCAGCACCACCCTCCTCCACTGCAATCCACAGGGCTTCAAGAACCTCTTCTGCCTTTTCTGAAAGCTTCATTTATCTCCCCTTTCATTCTGAATATTTTTTCCAAAGACTGATCTCAGCTTTTTCAACACACCTGAATCCAGAGGATTTTTGTAATTACAGCGAGGACAATGGATACTGTGACAACCACCAGGGCAGCTACCGCAACTTTTTTTGCCTTCACTCTCTTCAAATTCGTAACCGCAGAAACCACAGACCATATATATTTTCCAATGCAGCAATTT
>CAJBRY010000135.1 GCA_903958085.1 uncultured Geobacteraceae bacterium | reverse complement strand
TATCTGTGGCAATAGCAGGGCAAATCCAAACATTGGCACATATAGTCTATGTTCAAAAACCGGATCAAGAGGAATAATTGTAGATTCAACTGAAAGAGTGATAAAGAACCATAAAATGGCAAAAGAAACAAGTGGTTGACGTATTCTCACAATCCAGGCTGTTGAAAGTAAAGCACTAAGTCCCAAAAACGCCAACATGTTCTTTATTGTAATCAGGGAATTTACCAAGGGATATTGATAATCCAAGGCCTGCCCGTATGGAAGAAATAGAAGGCGAATATACAGCCAAAGCACTGAAAATTCGGTTACCAGATAAGAGAGAAGATAACTAAAATCAGCCTCTTTGCTAATTTGAATACTCTTAGCAGGGTCAGTAGTGCCTGTAACATCCCTGAGTCCCTTGCCATAAATAATCGGGATAACCATTTTGGACAAAACCATCCAAACCGGTGCTGCAAAGTATGGAAGCAGGTAGAGAATCAAGCACCAAATACTCTGTTTCCGTCTGGGCAGAAAGAAAAGATCAAAAAGGAAAATTGCAAATGGTAATATTGCAGCATTTTCTTTCGTAAATATGGCGATAGCACCTGTCAATATCGAGGTGAGATAAAAAAACAGATGACCGGTTGAAACAAAATTATTCCCTTCTGAAAGCGCTTCTCTTGCTCTAACATACAGATATAGGGTAAGGAAGAAAAAGAAACCACTAAGACTAGTCATTCTTTGAACAATATACGTTACGGATTGTGTCTGGAGAGGGTGGGTTAGAAATATCAGGGCAGAAAGCAGGGCAAGTACAGGAGCGTTACGAAATACCCTTTTCAAGCTTAAATATACAAGAAATGTTGTTAACAGGTGAATAACGATATTGGTTACATGATAACCTGGAAGTTCCAAGCCATGGATACGGTAATTTAGAGCAAAACTGAAAATTGCAAAACCGCGCTGGTCAAATATTTTTCCCAAGGCATGAGGAAGATCACGAATTACCGGGTTCCTGACAATGTTCTGAATATCGTCAAAATACCATGTAGCGTTAAGAGTATTGCCGTATATAAGAACGCCAATAAATGTTATGCATATAAGTGCAAAAACGGGTGAGGCGACCCACTTAAAATTTTCAATAGTTATGGCCGTTTGTTTCATTATTATCCAGTATTTTATTTGAAAATATGTGGTTCTATCAATTTAGCACGCCCAGGATTAAGTTTCTTCAGCCTGTCAAATGCCTCCGTTGCCCTTTTTGTGTTTCCAAGTTGCATGGAAAGAAGAGCCAGGTTAAGCCATGGTGCCTCTTCTTTTTGCTCAAGAGAAACGGACTGCTCAAAATATGCAAGTGCTTTCTGTGGATTTCCTGTCAGCATATACGCAAGTCCCAGATTATTTCTTGAGTTGGCAAACCATGGGTCAATCTGGCGCACATCAAGTATCCTGTTTGGCGTCATATATTTTTTACCGCTATTATAGCGACCTGCAACCTGTGGCACATGATCCAGAAGCAAACCTATATTGTTAATACTTTCGGTGTATCCTGGCTGAATCTCCAACACTCTCAAAAGAGGCAAAATAGCTTTTTCCGGTCTGAATTTACTGATGCTAAAAGCACCTAGATTATTCAACACCCTTATTTTATTTGGTGATTTTCTGGCAGTATCTTCCCATAGACGCAATTCGTCACCCCATACAACATTACGGCGAATAGTTGCTGTAGTGAATATCAGACATATTAAAGCAAGTGCCAACCAGGCAGCCTTTCTGCTTGTTCTGCCTCCATAAAGCACCAGTACTGCTCCGGAAGTTACTGAAAGAAAAAAACCAACTGATGGCAAGTAAAGACGGTGCTCAAAAATTACATCCAGAATCGGAATAAAACTCGATTCCACCGATAGTGCCAAGTAAAACCATACTATTCCAAGAGAACATAGTCGAAGGCAAGTCCCTATATACAGTTTCCGACTTTTAAACATCGACCGCGATTTAAAGAACATGAAGATTGAAGAGAGTACAATTGAAATGTGCAGCATTAGAGACAAAATCACAGCAGGTGTAAAAAAGATCTTCTGAAGCGGATAATCGTAATCTAGATTCTGATTGACCGGAAAGAACATTAACCTCAAATAAGTGACTACAACCCTAAACTCTGTTATCAGATAATCCGTGCGGGAATAGGTCAATTCCTCCCTTGTACCCCTGCTGATTGAATAAAACAGATCGTTTATGCCGGTAAATCCATGTCTCAGAATTTGCTGGGCAGGTATAATCAACAGCAAGGCAATCAAAGCAGAGAGAAATATACGGTTACGAAGCAATTTTCCCTGAAAAAGAAACATTTCAACAACAGCCAGCATAAACGGGAGGGTAAATGCTATCTCTTTGCTGCGCATGGCCAGCATACCAGAAAGCAGTGATATTGACCCATAAAGCCAGGTTTTATAACTGTTTGCGTCGTTATTATGACAAATTCTGGCTCTGATAAACATGAGCGTTGATAGAAGATAAAAAAGCGTAGCCAGTGATGTGTATCTCTGGACAATATATGTTACTGACTCGGTCTGGATCGGATGACAGACAAACAGCAGGGCTGTCGCAAATGGGATAAAGCGCGTGACGAAAAGTGACTCCTCAGAATCCTCATGATTGGAGCCAACAAGCGCCCTTATGGCATTGAAAGATAAATAATATGTTGTTACGGCCGTGCAGAGATGAATAAACAAGTTGAACAGATGAAAGCCAAAGACATCTTTCCCATGAATATAGTGGTTAAGAAGAAAGGAAAAATCAACCACCTGACGCGCAGTTGCCAAATGAGCCCTGGAAAGGAGTTTTGCCTTATCCGATATGTTAGAGTCATCAAACTGGAATGGAGCATTCAGGGAGTTGGAGTAGGCGATTATGCCGATTAACAGTACTAACCCAATCGGCATAATATGCTTACGAAAGCACCGCTCGATTGTCATCCTGCTGAATCCGGTCATTTTTTTGAAACGTCAACGGTTCGCATAAGCGTAACACAAATTGAGAGAAGCATCTTGAACATATAATAAAGGGGCTTCAATCCACTATGCATTGATTTTCCTTCGCTGTTTTCATACATTCGCACCGGCACCTCAGTCACTTTAAATCCTGCCCGATGGAGCATTATAAGCATATCAGCGTCGGGATAATCGACCGGAAAGACATCAGTTGCAAAAAAACTGATTATTTTCCTGTTGAAAGACTGAAATCCGGAAGTAGTATCTGTACATTCCTGCCTGGTAATTATTGAAACAATCCAGCGAAAAAGAGCCATCCCCATACGCCTGGAAAACGGTGGTGTATAGCTGTTACCCAAAAACCTTGACCCTACAGCAATATCAG
>CAJBRY010000134.1 GCA_903958085.1 uncultured Geobacteraceae bacterium | reverse complement strand
TTAAAGTTCTTGAAATTTACGTTAACCAATTCCATTGACTGGCGTACAGAAAGATGAACGAACTCACCTCCGAATTTATCAGCAACATCGGCGATTTTTTTAAGACGCTGCACGCTCATCCTGCCGCCAGGCACGCGCAGTCGCACAGTGAATAAATCTTTGCCGCGCTCCTTGATAAATCCGGCTGCTTTTAGCTTGCTTAGTTCCTGTTTTGTATGCTTTACGTCAGACATTGATTACTCCAGATCAAGTGTTATTGAACAATATTCAAACAAACCTCTCTTATCAAGAACTATTTTATAAGATCTACAGATATACTATACTTTAGCATAACTCAATTGAATTGCCGTTCATATACCCGGCATCTGCCAACCAGGCATTACTGGCATACGCCGCTACAGACGTATTTTGGCAGTATTGCAGCAAGTCAGTCAAGGTATCAATATCCTGCCTGGATTCAAGCAATTCAACCCGCAACCCGCACTCTGTGCATCTTTCAAGGGTCGCGCTCAAAACATTTTCACTGCTCCATTCAATATTTTGAAATATCCGTTTAGTAAATATTTTGTAATTTAAAGCGATGAGGCAATAACCACCATCCACTGCCGGAACTATTGAAACATCGCTTGTTTCCAACGACAGCAACGATCTTTTCAAGAGGTCTGCATCAATTCCCGGTATGTCGCTGCCAAACAGAGCGACTCGCTCAACTCCTTCTGAAAATAGCAATTCAAAGGCCGCTGCCATCCTTTCACCAATTGAATCACCCTGCTGAGCAAATATGTCATGTACTCCATTTAACCACTCTTGTGGCAACTCCTCTTTTTCAACGCCATCATGAAACAGTTTCAAAATCGCACCACTGCCTGCCGCTGCACTCAAAGCATCTTGAACCATCGCACGGTAAAAGGCACAGGAGTTTTCGTTACCTATTTCGCGTGCCAAACGAGTCTTTACCCGCCCAGGCACGGGATTTCTCACAAACAGCACAACTGCCGAACGGACACATTTTCTGCCTCGATCAAAAATGCTGAAAAATGGTGCCAGAACACACAAATACCAGATAAAGCACAATAAACCGGTAAGCGCGTTGAATAACCTAAAGTTTGTGCATGGAGCAACGAACCGGTCGTGAAAAGTCAGAAAAGGATAACGTCCGGTCCCAAGTATTGACCGAAAGCATACGTCTGCAAAAAAAAACATCTGCCAGGAGTTTTGTCGAATGTAGCGCCCGAGGAGATAAAAAACCTTGATTGATCCCCAAAAGTCCCAATTTTCACGCATCATACGTCGGATAAGTTGAAAAAATGGTGTGAGAAGAAGTCTGCCGGTCTCCTGCTGCACCCGGTATACCTCTGGCGCACGGCGGAAAAAATCATCTATACCCACGCTGTGCAGCCCCATCATCATGCTCATGAGGATATAGCGCCTATGAAAACCTTCCGTCTCGAAACGTCTGGCCGATGTTTCGATATAACCCGGGAGCGTAATCCATTTTCCCTGTGACCGGATATTCTCTGAAATACGCTGATCTTCCAAAAAGGGGAGAGTTTCGTCAAATCCGCCAAGCTGACAGAAAAAATGTCTTGAAAGCAACAGACCCTGGTCACCGTTTGTCGTATTGACACGGTTCAGAGTAGTTTTCTCCTCCGCATAACGGTAGCCCAGAGAATTTTGACTGGTACTGCGTATAAAACGGAGACAGAAGTGCCCGGCAACACGCTCCTGCCAGTCGGCCTCGGTAGTGAGAGCCTGCAGGGCATCAAAGAGCAGTTTAGGATATTTCATACGGGAATCAGCATGAAGAAATAACAACAGTTCACTCTGCGCACGACTGGCTGCGGCATTCATCTGCAAGCCGCGCCCTTTTGTGGTGCTGACAAAAAGTGCACCGGATGACTCGACTATCGTACGGGTTGCGTCACTGGAACCGCCATCTCCAATAATTATTTCAAAAGTAATTCCCTGTTGTTTATTAAGGTCATCAAGAAGTGCAGGTAAATGCGAGGCTTCATTAAGCGTTGGTATAATGATCGAAAGCTGCGCAGTCAATGAATTCTGCACCTGGAGTTACTTACCCTCCGTAGCCAGTGAAATTTCGCCGTACCACGCTTCCGCGTTGGCGCCGGTGTTATCTGTATCTGTCATTATGGCAATTGCCTCGGCTTCTGGCGGGTCTGCACCAAAAAGGTTACGATAGTCAGCAACGAGGTCACGCTGTTCTGCCAACCACTCTCCGGCCATAGAGTTACCTGATTCTACTGCGATCATCATGGCGTTTGCCGTAAAAGCATTAGGTGTTGAACTCCCTTTTGCCAATCTGTTTGCCCATATATAGTTGATGGCTTTCGTCTGCCAGAAAAAACGTCCGGGGAAAATGACATAGACTCGTGCTGCATAATCATCTCCGGCCTTGGTGCTCTCATTGCCGCCCGGAATTGTGTGAGATATTTTCCAGCTCCAACGGAGGTAACGGTACTTCTGCGGGGCAAAATGAATTTTATTGATCAAACCTGAAGCGGCATTGTTACTGACCGCCTTGACTCCCGTTCGCGCACCCTCCTTAAAAAGCGTGTAATAAGTTGTCCTTTTGAAACTCTTTGTCTGCCAGTTGGACAGACATTCGGTACTGAATCTGCTTACCTCTATTTCATCGGCTTTCGCAAGTGAGGCAAACGCTATCAGCAAAACTGATATCAGCAAAAATGTTCTCATTGTACCAATGCTCCTGAACAGCTGGAACCTTCACCGGCGGTGCAGCAGTAGCAGTGCTGGGAAAGAACGATTTTATCGATCTTCATCTCTGAAATATTCAATCCGGAAATATTTAATGCAGAGCCATTTGCAGAAGTCACAGGCATTCCCAGCGCCTGATTGAAGTCGCAATTGTAAACCCTTCCATGCCAATCGACACTTATCAGGCTGCGACACATGATATTACCGGCAGCAACCGGATTAAAACGATCGGCAAGCAGTTGCATATAGTCAGAGTAGCTTCCGTTGGATTCAAGATATTCATAAAAACGGCCGACCGGAGCATTTGTTATAGTGAAGAGATTATTAAAGCGAATCCCGTGGCGCTGCAACATTTCTGACTTATATGCGGCCTCCAGCTCACTCTGCGACCCCGGGATATAGACTCCTCCAGGATTATAGATGAGATTAAGCTCTGCCTCCGAGCCATAGCCAAGGCTATTCAGCCGCTTCAATACCTGAATGCATTTTTTATATACTCCGTTTCCCCGCTGTCTATCAACATTCTCTTCCAGATAGCAGGGGAGAGAACCAATTATGATCCAGTCTTGCTGCCGGCAAAACTCCGGAAGCCACTCCCACCCCGGTTCTGCCATGATCGCCAGATTACTTCTGAGCAATCTGCGCGGTGAACACCCTTTAGTAATTTCACTGAAATAGAGGAAGTCCGGATTCATCTCAGGGCATCCACCGGTTACATCAAGAACAGTTCCAGGATGCCGCGTAAGAAAATCGGCAATCAACTGCATGACCTGCCTGTCCATTATTTCAGTGCCACTAGGTGAGGCATTCATGTGGCAATGATTACAGTGAAGGTTGCAGAGATTACCAAGATTGACCTGCAGAGTTTTTAAACTTTCAAATGTGTCGAAAACAGGATTTACAGTCCGTAAGCGTTCTTTAAAAACAGGTATCATTTGATGATAGATCCTTAGCTATATTTTTCAATTATTTAAGAGACTCTTTGGAACTCGAAACAAAAAAAATGGGCAGGAGCACAAATATGCCTAACAGCGCCAAAGATCCCGACACGCTGGGAGAAACAATGTCGGACATCGAGTCTATAGCTGAGAGACTCGTTCCTGCGTTCACATAGAGAAATCCTCCAGGGATAATTCCCAGAAAGGTCCCCCAGAAAAAAGTTCGTAAAGGCATACAGGTAAGTCCGGCAGCAAGATTGATCAGAAAAAACGGGAACAGCGGAACCAGACGTAGAAAAAGAAGATAGTTAAAGCTTCGAACTTCCAGTTTACGGTTTATTCCATCCATTCTGCTCCCGAATTTACAGGTTACATAGTCCTGAAACAGATGACGGGTTGCCAGGAATGCCGCGACAGCGCCGAAAGTAGCGGCAATAATAACACACAGCAATCCGGTCGAAGTCCCAAATATTGCTCCGGCAGCAAGTGACATAATAGCCGATCCGGGGAGCGACAGTGCTGTCTGAAAAAAATATACCGCCATAAAACCGGCCAGAAATGGCAGTTTATTGGCGGTATAATAGTTTTGTAATATTCTGAAGTTGCTCTTAAGTGATGCCAGCGTCATGTATGCTTGCAGATCAAAAAGAAAATAGAAGGCTATGACGATAATTCCGGCTGCGGCAATAAATATTCTATTTGCATTCAAATGCTGACTTCTCCAACTGCAATGGTGGAAAACTATTTTGCCACAGGGAGCTTATCCGCCTGCCAGTCGGCAAATATCATTTGGGCAATATTGGGATATGCCAGCTTCTGGAGTTTGCGGTAAGCGTTATAGCTGCGCCCGCCGGAATTGCAGTATACGACGATCTGCCTGTTTTTATCCAAAACCCCCGAACCGCTTGCAAATGCTTCTACAGGAATATTAATTGCTCCGGGAACATGTCCTTCAGCAAACTCTTTGGCATCACGCACGTCAACCACTGTTAGGGTTTCGGGGGCATTATCAAGCAGAGTCTTTACAGCGACAGGCTTTATTTTACTTGTTTTCACGGCTTTATCATAGTCCGGCCCGGCATAAATGGCATATCCCTTCTCTTCCCAGACAGGCATGCCGTCAGAGTATACATATACGTTGGCATAGCCGTTATCCAATGCGATTTTAGCCGATTTGCCGCTCTTTCCGCATTTTATCCCGTTACAGTAAAAAACCAATATTGCATCTTTGGGTGAAGTAAGCAGTGCCGGTTCCTTCTCAAGCTTTGACAGCGGGATGCTTATCGCGTTTTTGATGTGAACTTCCTGGTATTCCCCGGCGCTGCGGGAATCAATCACGACCAATCCCTTGGCATTCTCCTCAACCAGAGTCTTAAGCTCCTCACTGGTAACAACCTTGAATTTGTCTTCGGCGCAAACAAACGAGCAACAGACAGACATAACCAGCATTGCTGCACATACGATACGAATCAATTTCATCTATACTCTCCTTTTGTGTAAAAACGTGGCGCTTGCGATCCAAAATTTGTTTTGCATTTTCATACGGACTCACTACTATGTCAAATTGATAAATTCGATATTACCGATTAGTAGATTCGTAATTTACGATATGGAGCATGAATGAATATAAAACAGCTTGAAGTATTCGTTTTCATAGCATCATCTGGAAGCTTTTCAAAAGGTGCCGAGGCGGCCTGTGTCACCCAGTCGACAGTCAGTCAGCACATTTCAGCCCTGGAGGATCTCTGCGGAGTCAGACTGTTTGATCGTACCGGGCGCGGTGCGATACTGACCGAGGCCGGAAAAGTGATGTTTCTGCACGCCCAGCAGGTTCTAAAATCGGTAAAGGAGACTGAGCAGGCTATTCTTCAGTTTCGTCAGGCTGACGGCGTCGAACTTTGTGTCGGCGGCAGCACGATTCCAGGGACATATCTGCTGCCAAAGGCGATCGCCAACCTTCGAAAGAGTGCCGCCGGCATAATTGTAAAGGTCGATATTGGCGACAGTAGCGAGATACTCGATAAACTTAATGAAGAAACCATTGAAATCGGAATTGTTGGAACACCGACAGAAAATGCGCGGTTCACTTCCATTGCATTCGGCCATGATGAAATACTTCTTGTCGCGCGAAAAGGGCATCATTGGTGCGGGCGTACTGATATTGCCCCGCAAGAACTTCTCAAAGAGCCCATGATTTTGCGTGGAAGCGGTTCCGGCACAAATGATGTGGTTGATGCTGCGCTCAGGCAGCATGGGATAAAGACGAGTGATTTGGCGGTCTGTGCGACCTTATCTAGCAGCGAAGCGGTAAAGCAGGCGGTTCTTGCAGATTGCGGAGTGGCGTTTGTTTCCAAAATGGCTGTCAGGCAGGAGCTGAAGCAAAAAACATTGGTGAAGATTGAGCTGCCGGGTCTCACCATATCCCGCAGTTTTTCATTGGTTCAGCGGAAAGGACGAACTCTCTCTCCGGCAGCTGAGGCATTTTTTCAAGTATTAAAGCTGTTAAAAATGTAAATCAAAACCTGATTGACTTCTGAACATCTTTAACAGCTATTTCAAGATGACGATTCCAGAGTTCCGGTAAATCGCTAACATCACTAAATTCCTTCAAACAGCGCAGTCGAAAGGTAGCGTTCGGCGCCGTCCGGCAGTATCACCACGATAGTCTTACCGGCAAACTCGTCCAGTTGTGCCAGGCGTACTGCCGCTGCAACTGCAGCTCCACTGGATATTCCAACCAACAGACCTTCCTCTTTAGCCAGTCGCTTGGCAAAATCAATCGCCTCCTCACTGGTTACCTGCTCAACCCGGTCTACTACGGAAAGGTCAAGAGTGTCCGGAATAAAACCGGCTCCAATCCCCTGAATTTTGTGCGGTGCAGGCTTTATTTCCTGCCCTGCGAGATGCTGGGTAATGACCGGGCTTTCCTTAGGCTCTACTGCAACAGATATAATTTTCTTACCCTTACTGTTTTTTATGTATTGCGAAACACCCGAAAATGTACCGCCAGTGCCGACTCCCGCTACAATAACGTCTACACCACCATCTGTGTCACTCCATATTTCTGGACCGGTTGTCTTCTCATGAATCTGGGGATTTGCCTGGTTCTTGAATTGCTGTGGCAGAAAGTACTTCTCCGGCTCAGCAGCTGCCATCTCTTCAGCTCTGTTGATAGCCCCCTTCATCCCCTCGGCACCCGGTGTCAGAATCAGATTCGCTCCAAGTGCCGCGAGAACACGCCGACGCTCAATGCTCATGGTTTCCGGCATCGTTAATGTCAGTTTGTAGCCTCGAGCGGCTGCTACATACGCCAAGGCAATTCCGGTGTTCCCGGAGGTCGGTTCAATGATTTCCACACCAGGTTTCAAAACGCCGCGCTTCTCAGCATCCCAAATGAGATTTGCACCAATACGGCATTTTACCGAGTAGGCAGGGTTGCGCCCCTCTACTTTGGCAAGAATCGTCGCTTTTGAATTGCCTACGATGTGGTTAAGTTTCACCAGGGGGGTATTGCCAATAGACTGCGAGTTGTCTGCATAGATTTTACTCATGACTTTCTCCTTTCATTTTTATGACTATAGATTTTATAGACATATATGCTAAAAAAATTAGATACTGAAATCGACCACTTTGCTTAATCTATTCTGTTCCGCTTCGCTACGATCGACCATATCTGCCAGTGTTAAACTATCCATAACTTCTGAAAGAACTACATTTACATCCGCCATTGTCAGTCTAATTCCGCAGGTCTTTTCATCATTACACTCTTCACAACGGGCATAGTTGGTTGTGCTGAGACACTGAACCGGAGCAATATCACCTTCAAGTATGCGCACAATCGAACCAATTGTTATCTTGCTAGGGTGATGAGCCAGATAGTAACCGCCACCTCTGCCGACTTTACTGAGCAGTAAACCACCCTTCCGCAAAGAAAGTAAAATAAACTCCAGAAATTTTTTTGGAATATTCCCATCTCTAGCAAGATCTGCGATTAGGACTTGTTGTCCAATCGGCGTCTTTGCAAGATGTATAAGCGCCTTAAAGGCGTATTTAGTTTTCTTTGTTATCATGTCTATTATTTATATAGATAAACAATGTAACTAATTATGTCAAGCGTTTATAACCATTTTTGCAACTATGCAGCAATATATCAAAACCCCTTATTCCTCTTCATAAATCAATAGAGAACCATAAATATCCGTACCAAATGTAAATCGATTTCAGCCCGACAATTACGCAAAATGATAGAGCTACAGACTACGCCCCTTCCCCATCAAATATTTTTCCACCTACCCCCATTGGGGGGATTTGCACACACGCCCCCGTCATCTGTAATGCCTTCATAAATATCGATTGAAATATTCAAATTTGCAAAGGCACTCTGAACGATTAGACCAAAGTGCCTTTGTATTGTAATTTGGAGTAGTATCTAGTTCTGAAATATTGTCATTATAGTTGATATTTCAATTTATTTTATCCCTTTTTTATTCATAACCGGACCGTACTTTTTATCCAGTCCTTGGATATGATTTATCAGCCAGTTTTTGAGAAAAGTCATTACTTCCTGCCCAAGCGCAGTTCCATCACGGAACTTCTTCTGGATTTCAAGCACCTGATTTACCAATTCAACATGACAACGTTTTTGGACATCGTAGTCTTGATAGTTAGTTTGCTGCATAAGCTTCTCTTCGTGGGCAAAATGAGTTTTCGTGTATTCAATCAGTTCATCTAAAACCGAACCGACAGCATCGGCACTCCGTCCCGCTCTCATGGCAGCGTAGAGATTGTTTATAATTTCGATCAACCGCTTGTGTTCATTGTCCATCTGGGTGACTCCCACACTATAGCTGCGACTCCATTCAATCAGCTTGCCACTGTCTGAAAGCTTGAATTGTCCAACCACTTTATGAAGTTCATCCGCAAGACGGGAAAGATGCTGAGCCGCTTTTGAAGTTACTCGAGACCCTTCAACACTGTTTTGAGCAACATCGGTGATCTGATGAATATTGCTACTGATTTCGCTTGTTGTTGCGGTCTGCTCTTCCGCTGCAGTCGCTATCTGCTGTACCTGAAGGTTTAAGGCGTTAATTTCTTCTTGAATATTCTTAAGAGCCTGTTCTGAACGTGCGGCTTCTTGAGTGCCTTGTTCAACTTCAGAAACCCCCTCTTCCATCGCAATAACGGCACTCTTTGTTTCCTGCTGAATGGTTTTGATCATGTTACTAATTTCCTTGGTTGCCTTGGTGGTACGCTCAGCAAGTGCCCTGACTTCGTCAGCAACTACAGCAAATCCTCGTCCCTGCTCACCGGCTCTAGCCGCCTCGATTGCGGCATTAAGTGCGAGAAGGTTTGTTTGATCAGCAATGTCTTCAATGGTTCCTACAATTGCACCGATTTCATCCGAGCGATTTCCAAGAGATTCTACAGTTGCTGCCGACGACTGCACCCGCTCAGCTATTCGATGCATTACCTGAATGGACTTTTCTACTACTTCGGCACCATGAAAGGCGGCAGAGTTCGCACGAGAAGCACTTTCGGCTGCCATCATGCAGTTTTGGGCAATATCTCCGGACGTTGCAGACATTTCTTCGCTTGCAGTTGCCACTGTAATTGCTTGGCCAGCAACAACTTCTGCACCATTAGCCATTGATCCTGCGTTTGTCTGCATATCAACTGATGCATCGGAAATCTGCTTGGATGAATCTGATAGAGTACCTATCATTTCACGCAGATTATTGATCATTCTTTCAAATGATTGAGCGAGCAGGCCAACTTCATCATTTCTTCTCACATCGACCGTTACTTCCAAATTGCCTGTGGCAACCTCTTCGGCATCTGCTCCAAGCTTTCTGATTGGTAAGGCAATTGCTCTTGAGGTAAGCACTCCTAAAACAGCACCAATAAGGAGACCCATCAGCAGAAGCGATATTACCCAGACACGTGCCGTTGATGTCGCCTCATGCGCTTTAGCCATCCCGGTATCAGCTTCTTTTTGATTGTAATCCTGAAGATCTATCAAAAACTGATTGGCCTTATCGTAGACTTTCTTCCCTTCATTTCTAGTAACATTCTGTGCATCATCAGCTTTTCCTTCCTGAATTAGAGAAAAAACTTTCTGAGCTGTATCTGTATATTCAAGCCATGCCCCGTCAAAAGATGCCATAAGCTTTGTTTCATCAGTCGTGGGATTTCGCTTAGCAAAAGCATTCTTTGCCTCTTTTATTTCTTCCTTCATTTTAACCATGCGGTCAGCGTATTTTTTGAAATCAGCCTCTGAGTTTTTCAGATAAAACTGCAGCTCAGATCGGCGATAAGTATCAACCCTGTTACGTAACATGGACAGGTCACGCATATGCGGCATACCGTTCATACCAATATCGTCGGTAACATTAGAGACAGTAGCAAGCTTGCCTAACGACACAATCGCCATAACTACGGAAAAGAATGTGACCACTAGAATTGAGCTCAGAATTTTTACACCAATTCCTAAATTTTTAAACATTAAGCACCTCCGGAATGGATTCTATAATTTTCTTTGTTGAAGTTCGATAGAGACACTACCACAAGATTATATCTATGCAAACTTAGATAAATGGTAGCGAATTTTTTCTAAAATCAAAACACACCAAATCTCCTTGCCTTTCCCCTTGAAAAAATGTCATACCTGATCAGAAATCTGGTAGCCGGCCGGAGCCGGAGTTGAACTGATTGTATAACCGTATAAAATATTGGCATAAATAATTATTTATAAATTGTACATGCCCCTAAAAATGCCCCAAAAAATATTCTTAAATACCGAAAAAATCATTTTATGTGCAACTTCCTAAATGATACTGAAAACCTTAATCAGTCCAGAATTGTCTAGCAGTTTTTCAGTTGTATGAATTCGCCATTTTCCCGACCTCATCGGCAACCATTTTCCTGAGCCATTCAGGTTCGACAACAGTCACATGAGATCCATGCCCTAGCACCTGCATCATTATCTCCGCATGATGAGACACCGGCACTGTCAATTGATAGTAACCGTCATCCAGAATTTCTTCCTTCTGTTCGGGATGCCACAATTCCCCACGCACCCATTTTGCACGCTCTGGTGAAAATCTTAGAGTAACATCAAAATATTCCGCATTCTGAAATATACCGAATGTCTCCGTCAGATGCGGTTTCCATTCCTGCTGTGGATGCTGAACGAATAGCTCATCATCCACAATCACCATCGACATCCTAGACAGCAGAAAATCTCTCCATTCACCTCTCATCCTGCACCAGGCGATTACATGCCATGTCCCCATATAATTAACCATATGCTGCGGCTCGATTGTCCGCATAGTGCACTCTGAACTGTTGGGAGAATAATAGCAGATCGAAAGGCATCGACTATTCAGGAGGGCGGTTGATACCTGCTTAAAATTAATGCTGTCACTGGGATGAAACTGATTCCAGCGGAATGAGAACGCCTGCTCCGGATCAACAGAGCCCGGCATGTGCGCTGAGAGCAGACCACCAAGCTTCTTTGCTACAGCGGCGAGTTCTTCTCCCAGTCTCCCTGTCGAGGCTTCGCTCAATAACTTGCGGGAAATCAGAAGTGACATCAGCTCCCCTTCAGACAGCTTCATCAGAGGCAGTTCAAAGCTATTATCAACGTAATAATAGCCCTTTAGAGATGAATCATATTCGAGTGGGGCGTTAAGACGGTCTCTAAAATATTCGATGCTGCGTTGCGCCGTCTTGCCGGATATCTCAAACTGCTCTGCCAACTTTGCAGCACTTGGGTGCCTGCCCTTTCTGACCTGCGCATCAAACCAGATAAAACGCTCGAAAAATAGTTGATCTGCCATGGTGCACCCCGCTGTGATGATATAAAAAACACCCTAACAGATTTTTTATCAGAAAAAAACAGAACATATGACGCTACTTGGGGTAGGTAGCTTGGTATTCTGGCACCACAGGATGCCAATATAGATTCAGGAGATGTGTAGTGCCGAAGATTTATCAATTTGGATGCAACAAATGTGATTTCAGACTTCCCGGTGGATGGGGTGGAATCATGTATGTCACTGACGATGACGGCAAACGAATTATTTGTTCACATCCTGGAGAAATGTACACAGTCTATAGTGTTATTGGGCAAGATGCCACCCATGAAGAATGTATGAACCGTACTGGCTTCCTGAGCAATTGCTATTGTTCCGATTGTCTTCACCAGTTTTCGCTTGATCTCGAACGAGATACTAGAGTCTGTGAAAAATGCGGAAGCGAGAAGGTAAAGTCAATTAAGGAATCTGTCGGGAAACGTTGTCCAAAATGCAAGGACGGTAAAATTACTGCTACTGACACTGGAGCTATCTGCTGATTTAGGGAGGGTTTATGCAAATCATAACTACACCGAAAGGTGATGTTCATCTTGTTCCCGTAGAAAGTGAACTGTTTCAGGAAATACGGGATCTGATGCCGTATGGAATCGTCGGACTGAAATCCGAGAACAATTCGCTTGAATATGGCCTGGTAATGCAGTGCGACGAAGTCGAGGTCATGGGCATCAAGCTGCAGCCGCCAGATTGCAACCGTGATCAGGTTAATGCGGCGATGGAGGTAAACATAATCCTCACCAGTATTGCGATACCCCACTATCTCAAGAACTCTTTCGATGGGCTGCTTATACCGTTTCCCTATCTGCGGGATAAGGGTGATCGCTTTGAAGTCGGCATTTCATTATTCATATTCCCGAAGCCTGGCGGTAAGGAGACAAAGGAAGACATTTCTTCATATACAGGAGTTTACGACTATCAGTTCGGAAAAGGTGCCACAGCAATGCTGGTGGCATTTGTCAAAGCCCTGCAAACAGCCTCCAAGGAGTCGAACATCACTCTATATCCGGTAATCGGCATGGAGCCCCGCCCTAGAATGCAGCTCGGTTCGCTGAGTTTCGGATTTATGGTCGTGGGTGACAAGGTGATTGCTACAAAACGAACCATCATCGAGAAGGACTTCACCTGGACAGTATTGAGAGATGCAGGCATTACAGAGATTACGCATCTTCCATCACAACCGGCTGGAATTTCAAAGGCGGATCTGGTAATTGCCAAGCCGGACTACAGGATTTAATTGCCCCGCAGGAGGATTTGAATGAGCAGGTATGCCATAGGTGATATACACGGCGGAGCAAAGACGTTTCGTGCATTACTGGAACGTCTCGATATGAAGCGTGATGACCGGATCTACCTTCTGGGTGATTATGTGGATCGAGGTCCGAACAGCAAGGGGGTCTTGGATATCATTCTTAAATTGATTGATGTCGGTTTCGATATACGTCCTTTACGCGGTAACCACGAAGACATGCTTATCAGTCATTTTGATATTCGTGAAAAGCCTTTTCCAGGATACGTTAAGGATTATGGGGCCGTCACGTTACGGAGCTTCGGGATCGAAACACCCGCTGAACTGCCGGATCGTTACAAGGAATTCCTCATCGGACTGCCATATATACTTGAAGATGGCAGATTCATCTTCGTTCATGCCGGGCTTGATATGAACAAGGACAACCCAGTGACTGAAACCACTCCGGAAACAATGCTCTGGGGCGATGGCGGTTTCATCAGTAACAACGAAATACCTGGGAGAATAATCGTTAGCGGCCACCGGATAAAGAATGCCGGTTACATCAAGGAGTCATTGGATCAGCCGCATATTCAGATCGATAACGGCGCATTCATCAACCAGCCGCCGGACTTTGGGTACCTGGTGGCACTTAATCTGGACGCTATGGAGTTGATCTTCCAAAAGTGGATCGATGAAGAAGCCGTGCTCTCTGTATGTAAGAATAATGTGAGCTTTGCTCTGGCACCGGAAACCGTGCCGACTATCAAGGAGGATATGATCATGAATCTCATAACAGACGAATCCAAAGCAAGCCGTCTTGCACGGGTGATGATGGACGATATCGGGCAGTATTTTCCGGAGTTGGTCGATCAGGGGATCAACGAGGACAATATCTTTGACTTGCTGCATGACAAAATCGAAGAGGCTCAGCTGGAATTTGACAAGATGGTATCACCTGACCTCGACCGAAAGAAAATCTTTAACTCAGCCCTGGTCAATGTCCTGATCAAACGGGCTTACAAATTCAAACATAAACAGTAGTCATTTCAGATGTTGCAGAGGTAAAGTACTCGGTTACGGAGTTGTAAGAAAGCCAGAGAGAGAAGCGGGAAAGTATCGCGGGCCACATCTGCTCACTCATTGCAAGAGGCTTGATTGATTGGGACGGGCAGGGATAGTCATTTTGAAGTAATAGACGGGAATCTCTTATGTTCAACGTACAGAAAAATGAATGCCCGGTTCAGATACACGCTGACAGTCTGGACCCAATTGCCACCGAACAGGTAAAGCTGATTGCCCACCACCATGCGTTGCACGGCCTTATATCCATCATGCCCGACGCCCACGCTGGAGCTGGCTGTGTCATCGGATTTACCGGCAAATTCCGTCAGGCGGTCATTCCGAATATTGTCGGTGTTGATATTGGTTGTGGTGTGGCATCCGTCCCACTTTCCGGAATACAGAAAATAGATTTCCAGGGGTTGGATCAGTTCATCCGTGAGCGAATTCCGCTCGGCATGAATCAGAGGGAAGAGTCAAGCTTCTTTGACAAGGTGCCGGTTCCCGATACACTACGCAAGGCGGCAAATTCACTCTGCGAACATACTGAAGATGACTTTTATAAGGGCGAAAAGATTGGTAGACACCTTCCCCCTCTTATGCAGCTTGGAACTCTCGGTGGTGGCAATCATTTCATTGAGATAGGTCAGTCTGAAAATGATGCTAGTTACCGTCTGATTGTTCATTCAGGTTCTCGCAATCTGGGTAAGCGGATAGCGGAACATTTTCAGGAAATGGCCGCAAGCATAACAAAACAAATGGGAATGAGCGTACCAAAAGGGATGGAATACCTTCCACTCGCGGCCGGTGGTGAACGCTATATGCACTGGGCAACTATTGCTCAGGCTTATGCCCGCTACAACCGGCGCTTCATGCTGGCAACCATTCTGGAGTTTTTCGGGCTTCGGTTCGACGAAAGCCAGGTCATTGAAAGCGTACACAACTATATCGCTAAAAAAGATCAAGTTATCCGCAAGGGTGCCATCTCTGCACATGAAGGAGAACAGGTGATTATTCCTTTCAATATGTCTGACGGCATCATTATCGGCATTGGCAAGGGCAATAACAGCTACAACAAGTCCGCTCCTCACGGGGCAGGACGAAAGAGCAGCCGTAAGGAGATGTTTCGTAAATTGGATAAGGGCGAGTACAGCTTGGCTGATTTTAGTAAGTCCATGCAGGGGATTTTCTCCACCTCTATCAACCGTGAGACTTTTGACGAAAGCAAGTTCGCCTACAAAGACCCGGCTGAAATTGAAAAGTACCTATTGGAGACGGTCACAGTTACTGACAAGTTGAAGCCGGTCTACAACCTGAAGGCAGCTGGGGAATGATGTAGGTGGCAATCTTATCTAAAGTGATACTGAATAGGTAGAAATTGGAGTTTTATTACAGTGACTCGATACGCAATCGGTGACATTTCAGGAAAAGCTTCACAACCCCACATATTCGGATTGATAACGATGCTTATTACCAGGAAGAGCCCCCTCATGTTGGCAAGCTGGTGGCTCTCAATCTTGATACTATGGAGTTGGTTTTAAAGGAATGGCTCGATGGTGAAGCATTGGGATAACAGGGAAGCTTTCAGATATTGCAGGAAATATCTGGAAAGACTCTTCAGAGGTAAGCCATGAAAGTATTCTACGATGATCGTCAATCAGTAGCGGCCAACAGTTCTTTCAGTCCGTCGGCCGAAAAGCCGGCCAAGGTTCTGGAAAGTTGGCATAAGCTCGACATTCCTTTTGAAGTCTGCTCATTCAAGCCGCTAACTATCGATGAGATGGCACTGGCTCATGACCGCTTCTACGTTGATGGCATCATGTCTCTGGAAGAGCTGAACGGTTTTGGTAATCAAAACCCGGAAATAGCAGCAGCGCTCCCCTGGGTATGCGGCAGTATGGTGGCGGCAGCACTTCACACGTACATAACAGGCGAGCTTTCCTTCAGCCCAACATCAGGAGCACATCATGCCTGCTATGCTCATGGCATGTGTTACTGCTCTTTCAATTTTCTGGCCATGGCTGCTATTAAAGTGCATCAGGCAGGTGCTGATACAATAGGCATCCTCGATCTTGATTGTCATCATGGCAACGGCACGGTGAATATTATCGAGCGATTGGGACTTAACTATATTCGGCATTACAGTTTCGGGGAGGAATTTCTAAAACGGGGTAGTGATGCAGAAGATTGGCTTATGCGACTGCCCGATATTGTCAGCTCATTCAGATGAGTAGATCTTCTGATTTTCAATGCCGGAGTTGACCCTCATATTGAAGATCCACTTGGAGGTATTCTCAACACTCGGCAAATGACTTTGCGTGACCGGCTGGTTTTTAAAGCTGCCAAACAGCTGGGGCTGAAGGTTTGTGTCAGTCTGGCAGGTGGCTATCAGGTGGATGAAGAGGGAAATATCAGTAAGCTGCTTGAGCTTCACGATACCACCTTTAAGGCGGGATGGGCTGCATACGAGAAAAGTTCCTGAATGATTCATATCAAATCGTGTGTAACGCTTTAATGAGAAGCATTTCCAATGGTTATTACGACCATATTCTGCTAAGAATATTCAAATTCAAATCTGATCCAGCCTCGCACGAAGCCGAGATCATGATGGAGATACTGAAGCATGGTTCGCATGTGGAGGTATTGGAGCCGGAGTGGTTACGGGAAAAAGTCCTAAATGAAATGAAAGTTGCTGTCGCGAATTATTTGTAAAACGAAGCCCCGCTTTGGTCGAAGTATTTCGATTCAGTAAACGTCTTGATGTTTGTTCACATAAATGATATGTTCACAAAAAATGAACATTAGTTACAGGTGAGCTACATGCAAACAACGAACAACCAGAAACATATTCTAAAAACAGCTCTCGCTGCTTTTACGCAACAGACCGGTCAGGTGCCTGAAATTGCACCAGACAAGCAGTTCTTGCTCCTGAAAGCACCGGAAGCAACAGCTAAGCTTGAGTTGCTGATTATCGAGGGTGGCGCTGTAGCGGTCAATGCCGCGCTTGGTTTGTACAGGCGACTGAAAAACCAGACCCGCTGTGTAATGATAATCCCGCAGGTAACGGCAGATATGGCCGACAGGCTGCGTACCGAAAATATCCAGTTTATGGACACCGCTGGTAATTGTTTTATAAACCAGCCGCCACTGTATCTCTTCATCAAAGGCAACAAGATTCAGGGAATAGTAAAAGTACCTGTTGTTGGCCGTGCCTTCAAGCAAACCGGGCTACGTGTTCTCTATGCCCTGCTCTGCAATCCTGGACTGGAGAATGAAACCTATCGTGTCATTGCAGCCAAAACCAATGTTGCCTTGGGCATGGTGAACTGGGTACTGAATGAGCTGAACGAACTTGGCTACCTGGTAGAGACCGGCAAAGGCCGCGCTCGACATATTCAATTGATAGAGAAAGAAAAACTGATGGAACGCTGGATAACCGGCTACGCCGAGCAGTTGCGCCCGAAATTGCTGATCGGGCGTTATCGTGGTGCGGATGGATGGTGGCAGAAGGCGGCACTGAATCCGGAAAATGCACAATGGGGTGGCGAGGTCGCAGCAGAAAAGCTGACTGACTATCTGAAACCGCAGACCATAACCGTCTATGTTGATAAGGATAAACAAGGGGCTGTGCTTATCCAGAACAGGCTCAAGAAAGATCCTGAAGGTGATGTGGAACTGCTCCAGCGATTCTGGCAACCGGATACGATTGTTCCGCATGGGGAGACAGTTCACCCGGTACTGGTTTATGCAGACCTGATGGCCACCGGAAACCAGCGAAATATTGAAACAGCACGGATACTCTATGACGAACATATCGTTCAACTTATCAGAGAAGATTGATCCGGTAATTCTGGATATTCTGAAGGTGATTCATCAGGAGGCTACAGCTCTTGGGATTCTCTTCTTTGTAGTCGGTGCAACGGCTCGCGATATCGTATTGAACCATTGTCACGCCATCAAAACGAATCGAGCCACCCGTGATCTCGATATCGGAGTTGAGGTTGACGGCTGGGATGAATTCCAGCAGCTATCAAAAGCATTGGTCGCTACCGGACGATTTGAGGCGACAAAAGAACCGTACCGGCTGAAGTTCGGGAGATTTCCTGTCGATATTGTACCGTTTGGTGATGTCAGTCCCGAAGGCAAAACTATCAGCTGGCCACCCGACCAGCAGGTTATCATGAACATCATGGGCTTCAAGGAAGCATATCAATATGGAATGAATGTCCGTTTGAGTGACGCTCCAGTGCTGGATGTGAAAGTACCGACCATTCCGGGTATGGCATTGATGAAGATTATCTCCTGGAATGACCGATATCCGCTGCGCTCAAAGGATGCAGAGGATTTGCTGTTTTTTATGGAACATTACGCAGAGGCTGGTAACGAAGACCGCATGTTTGATAATGAGGTTGAACTGCTTCAGATGGAGGGTTTTGATCTTGTCCTGGCTGGTATCAGATTGCTTGGACGTGACATGGCGGCTATAGCGGATGAAGCGACCGGAACAGCTATTTTGGAAATTCTTGAAGCTGAAACAGCAGATCAGCAGCGTTATCGCCTTGTGCAGGATATGGCCGGGAACGCACGTAGCCATGACAGGTCTGATGAGATACTGACCAAGATTATGAGACTGAAACTGGGGTTTTTAGAGGTTGTTTAGTAATGCAATATGCTTATTGTCTCTGGATAACAGCAGAAAATTGCATTATGCCCCCCGATATTCAGCAAAGGCTTGTGAGTAAACATGAATATTTTTCCTACCATTTCAGCACAAATATCAGGCGTTAGTTACTAAAATAACAACGTAATAAAGAGGAATAATGAAACTCACCCAGCAACAACTTGAAGCGCACCTGTGGGGTGCGGCGAATATACTCCGCGGCAAGACTGCCGGCCAGGATTACAAGAACTACATCCTGTCGCTGATGTTTTACAAGCGCCTTTGCGACCAATGGGAGTATGAGGCCGACGAGGCCATTGCCGAGAAGGAGAAGGAGCAGGGAAGAAAGTTCACCGACGCACAGAAGGCGATCTTCCGTGCACGTGGTGATCATCGCTTCACCATTCCGGAAGGGAGCAAGTGGAGTGATGTGCTGGCGGCTTCCACCAATCTTGGCGAAAAGCTGACCACGGCGATGCGAGCGGTTTCTACTGCCAATGAAGAGCTGAAGGGCGTTTTTACCGTTGACTGGAACCAGCCCGCACCGGACGGCAGCGGCAAACCGCTGATTCCGAACGAGGTGGTTCACGCGCTGATCCAGCACTTCGACAGCCATGACCTTTCCAATTTCAGTGTTCCCTCCGACATTCTCGGCCATGCCTATGAATACCTGATCAAGAAGTTTGCCGATGATGCCGGCGCCAAGGCTGGCGAGTTCTTTACCCCGCCCGAAGTGGTTGATACCTTGGTCCGTATGCTTGAACCGTTGCCCGGCGATACCATCTATGACCCTACCGCAGGCAGTGGCGGGATGCTGGTACACTCTGCCGATTACCTGAGGGAACAGGGACATCATGCCACCTCAGCACAGTATTTCGCCCAGGAGATGAACTGGGGCAACGCCGCCATTGGCAAGATCAACTCCGTACTGCATGGACTGGAAGCGACCATTGCCGCCGGTGCAAGCACTATCGCCGACCCGGCCTTCAAGGACGGTGACGGCAAGGTGCGGAAGTTCTCCCTGGTGCTGGCCAATTTCCCCTTCTCCGATGACTTCTGGTGGTTGAAACCGGAGCAGCAGACGGATGACAAAAAGAAGAAGGACAAACTGAAGAAGGAGATCTTTGCCAAGGAAGGTTACAAGGATCTCTATGGCCGATTCGGTCGCGGCACTCCGTTTCACGCGCCGCCAGCAGGTTATGGCGACTATGCCTTTATTCTGCATATTCTCGCCTCGCTCTCTGATGCCGGTCGTGCCGGTGTTGTCTGTCCACAGGGGGTGCTGTTCCGTGGTCAGCCCGAGGTCGAGGAGGAAACCGGCGAGTTTGACGACGATGGCAACCCGATCATCAAACGCCGCAAGGCCGACGACGAGCACCTGATTCGCAAGGCGCTGCTCCAATCCCGCTATATTGATGCCGTCATCTCCCTGCCTCTGAACGTGTTCTATGGCGCGGGAGTACCGGCCTGTTTGCTCATTCTCCGCAAGCAGCGCCCACCTCAGCGGCATGAGAAGGTGCTTCTGGTCTACGCCGCCCGCCACTTTCGCGAGCTTTCCAACCAGAACGAACTGCGGCCGCAGGATGTCATGAGGATGCTGGTTCATTACCAGGCCTACGGTGATGCTACCAAGGTGCCGGAACTGGTGGCTCTGCACAGTCAGCGTATCCGCGAACAGATCAACCAACGTGAACATGTCGAGATCGAGCGGCTGGAGGCGGAATATAGCGAACACGCCGCCCGTCTGGCAAAACTACAGGCAACGGTTGCGGAGGGGCGCGCCGAACTGGCTAAGATCAAACTCAAAACGCAAAGGAATAAGGCTGAAGCGGCCCTGGCCAAAATCGAAGCTCAGTGTGACAAGGCAGCCGCCAAAATCGCCGAGCGTGACGAACGGATTGCAGAGACACGGCGACGGACAGAAGACGACCGCAACGATGTGGCCCTGGTAGGAACGGAGCTAGGGGCGTTGTATGGCGATGCTGACGAGTTGTTGAAGCATGCCCGCGTGGTGGAAATGGACGAGATTGAGGAGAACGAGTTTAACCTGAATATTCCGAGGTATGTGGATACGTTTGAGCCGGAGCCGAGGATTGAGGTTAAGGATGCACTGAAATCTCTACATGACGCGGAAACCGATTTGAAGCGGGCCGAGGACGATCTTCTGAAGTTGCTTAAAGGAATCGGCTATGTCGTCTGAGACTTCATTCAAAATGCTGCGGTGGGCTCATCTTCCTGAATGCACTTCTCCTATAGATGGCTGGCATGTAAAGCAATTCACCGATATCGCGAAGGTCATTGCTGGACAATCTCCATCTTCGGAAACATATAACGATAAAGGCAATGGATTGCCATTTTTGCAAGGGAACGCAGACTTCTCTTTCAAGTACCCGAAACCAGAACTCTGGAGTTCTGCACCGGTAAGGACAGCTGAAGAGAACGACACCCTCATCAGTGTCCGCGCTCCTGTGGGTGAGGTTAACCGAGCGGATCAATCATACGCTATTGGACGTGGTTTAGCGGCAATACGTGCTTTCGGTGCCGATGCCGATTTCATTTACCATGCATTGCAACGTTGGCGATGGTCCTTACAAAGAGTTGCGCAAGGTTCAACGTTCGATGCTGTCACGGCAAAACACTTCGCACAATTGTTTGTTGCTCTCCCATGTGATTCCGATGAGCAAACCGCCATTGCTTATAGTCTCGATGCCGTGGATACATCGATAGAGCGAGCACGGAAGGCCGTTGATGAGGTTAAGAATCTGAGGAAAACTGTTATTCAGGACTTCTTTTATGCAGCACTTGGTGTGACCGCTTATGCAGATCGGCCTACAAAAGAACTTCCCGCCGGTTGGTCCTTACGAACCACAGAGTCCTTGCTCGTGGCTGATCCAAAGAATGGTGTTTCCCCCAAAGCATCCTCACAACCACCAGGGGTCCCTACCTTTAGCATTGCTGCGATCAGAGACGGACGTTTGGATTTATCAACTGATGCTAACCTGAAATACGCAGAAGTACCTGCAAAGGTGGCAGCGAAGTTTACACTTAATATTGGCGATGTGTTGATTGTTCGAGGTAATGCCAATCCTGATTTTGTTGGTAAGGCATGCATGGTGAAAGATTTTCCAGAGGGTTGTATCTATCCAGATATCACAAAGAGAGTGGTATTTCGCACTGAGGGAGAAAACACTGTCACACCGGAATATGCGGTGATGGCCTGGAATAACCCGGTTGTTCACAACCAGATATTGCGGCGAGCAAAGACGTCAAATGGTACCCTGAAAATCAACAATCGAGACGTTAAACAGATCATCATGCCTGTACCTCCTACAGGAATGCAGCAGACTATTGTTAATCTTGTTGCAGCGGCAGAGGCAAAGACTGATGCGCTGATCTGCAAGCTCAAAGCTCTTGAGCAGTTAAAACGCTCCCTCATGCACGACCTCCTCACAGGCACAGTTCGTGTCGATCCCGCCCTATTCAAGGAGACAACTTCTCTATGAGCGAAGCTGGTTACGTCGAAGAACCAATCCTTGAATGGCTGTCTGGCCATGGCAGCGCGACACCCGGCTTTACCGGGCTGGGGTGGACCTACCGCACCGGCGATGAAATGTCCGAATTTGACCGCCCCCTAGAAGATCCACTGGTGGAGAGACTGCTGATCAGGGCGATCATCAGGATTAATGACAAGGTAACAACCGAAGCCCAGGCCATGCTTGCCGTGAATGCCCTGCGTAAAACCATGTCCAACCCGGACAGGCTAACTGCCAACCGGGAGACGCTGGACAGATTACGCGACGGGGTGAAAGTGGAACTGATCCCCGGCAAACAGGCACAGACCGTTCTTTTCATTGAATTCGACCCGGTCAAACGGCACCTCAACGATTTTTCCGCCACCAATCAGTACCGTGTCCAGGGGGTGAAACAGTGCCGGGACGATACGGTTCTCCTTGTGAACGGCATTCCACTGGTTATTGCCGAGTACAAAAGTTATCTCGCCAGCGGCAAGGACTGGACTGAAGCGGTCCATCAACTTCACCGTTACCAGCGCCAGGCCCCCTTGATGCTGACCCCCAACGTGTTCTGTGTGGCTGCGGATGAGGACGCCTTCCGCTATGGTACAGTGCTGTTCAACGATGCCCGCAAAGAGGATATTGAGCGCCATCTTGATACCTGGGGACCGTGGCTCAGCCTCTATCCGGATCAAAAAGGGTGGTGGAACGACCCGTCCGCTGATAACGCAGATGACCCACTGGAAGTGCCGGTAAAAGGTCTATTGCGCCTTAAACCGTGCCATGTCCTGGACTTCCTGCAACACTTTATTGCTTTCGAGACCAAGAAGGGGCGGACTGTCAAGAAGGTGGCCCGCTACCAGCAGTTCGAGGCGGTCAATGATATTGTGGACCGCACGTTATCGCTGATCGGCAAGCCCGTTCCGGCTCAGGATCGTACCGGCCTGATCTGGCACACCCAGGGATCTGGGAAATCGCTTACCATGGTCTTTGCCGCCTATAAACTGCGGCGCCAGGCCGCACTCAAGAACCCGACCGTGATGATCGTGGTTGACCGGCGCGACCTGAAAACACAGATTTCCGACGATTTCGATGCCTGCGATTACCCCAATGTTGAAAAGGCGCTGGGTGTGAAGGATCTGAAAGCGAAACTGCGCGGCAGCGTCTGGCGCGGTACGCTGGTGACGACGGTGCAATCTTTCCAGAAAATGGGCGATCTGCCACCCTGTCAGGACGACAACATTATCAGCCTGGTGGACGAATGCCACCGCTCGCAAAAGGGGAAGAACGCTGCCAGTTACGCCATGACCATGCGGGTGAAGCTGCCGAACGGATTCCGTTTTGGGCTCACCGGCACTCCCATCGACAAGACGATGAACAACACCCACCGGGATTTCGGTCCGGAGGTTGACGGGCAGCAGGAGCGCTATCTCAGCTATTACGGCATCAAGCGGTCGATCAAGGACGGGGCGACGCTGGAGGTGCATTACATCCGCGACAAGGTTGCTTTTATTGTTGACGAGAGGCCTCTCAGTATCGGCTTTGAAGAGATGTGCGAAGAGATGGAGGTTGAAGACGAAGAGGCCAAGGATCTGGTGCAACGGCAACGTTCCCAGTGGAAGGAGCTGGCGCGGCACCCGGACCGGATCGAGATCGTGCTGGAAAAGATGCTGGAGCATTTCCTGAAATATCCCGATCCAAGCGGCTTCAAGGCCCAGTTGGCAGCCGTTGACCGGACCGCCTGCGTCAATTACAAGGATGCTCTGGATATAAAACTGAAAGCACGTAACCTGCCGCCGGAGTGGTCGGAAGTGATTATTTCCGAGGGGCAGAATGACGATGCTGAACTTGCCCGGTTCCATTACGGCAAGCAGAAGCAGGACGATCTGATCGATTACTTCAAACTGACCCCAACCCAGTGGGAGGAGTGGAACCGGGAAAAATTCGGCGAAGATCGGAGCAAATGGCGGCCGCCGCTGAAGATCCTGATTGTCTGCGACCGGCTGCTGACCGGGTTTGATGCACCGGTTGAACAGGTGCTCTACCTGGACAAACCACTGCGCGACCATAATCTGTTGCAAGCCATTGCCCGCACCAACCGCCCCTTGCCGACAATGTACAAATTGACCGGTGTGGTGGTCGATTACTTCGGTGTGTTCTCGAACCTGGCCAAGGCGCTAAACTTTGACGAAAGCATCCGCGAGGAGGCGCTGATCGATTGGGACGCCTTGAAAGCGACCGTTCCCGGCGAAGTGGCCCGCTGTCTGGAGAGCTTCAAGGGTATCACCATCGCAGATACGCGGGAGTGTCTGCTGTCGGCGCTGCGCTGCATTAAGGACCCGGATGCCGCCAAGATCTTCGAGCAGAATTTTAAGAGCCTGGAACGACTATGGGAAGCTGTTTCGCCCGATCCCTGCCTGTATGTTCATGGCCGCAGCTACAACTGGCTCTGCAGCATCTATATCGCCCATCGTCGCCGCCAGAATAACTCAGGCAAAAAGGATACGTTCGGCGAACTTTCGGCCAAAACCCGTGAGTTGATCGAAGCGAACACCACCTTCATGGACCTTGCTGACTCCCTGCCGGTGTTCAAGATCGACAAGGATTATCTGGTAAAGCTTGATGAATTGCCGACTGCGGCGGACAAGGCCGCTGCTCTGGAGGCGATCCTGACCTCCGAACTTTCGGAGGATGATGCCAGCTTTACCTATTGCCAGCTGGGCGAACGGCTGAAACGGATCAAAGAAAAGAAGGATGCCGCCGACAAGACCGCTGAAGCACGATTGAAGGCATTACAGGATATTGCCGACGAAAAGGCGAGCGCCGATGAAGAACCGTCACGATTGAATCTGACCAAGCCCGGTGAATACGAGCTGTTCGTGGTGCTGCGGGAGTATTCGGTTTCGAAGGAGGAAGCCGTACTGTGCGACTGCGCCCGGCGAATGATTGCTTTCCTGACGGACAAAAAACTGTTGACGCCCGGATGGAGTAATTCAAAAGGGAGCCGCATGCGGGTTGAACAGTCGCTGTTGGCTGAATCGTGGAATCCGGTTTATGAGGCACTCGGTTTTGATCCTGACGAGATTCACCCGCCGTTCCTGCAGCCGGCGCTTGATGAACTGATAAAAACTGACGTATGAGACATGAAACGCTGAAATCGATCCAGTTGGCCGGGCGCACGGTTGATTACCGTCTGGTCAATTCAGACAGAGCCAAAAAGCTGCTGGTTCGCGTCGGACTTGGCGGCGTAGAAGTCGTGCACCCTGTCGAACGGTCTCCACTGGAACTACAGACATTCCTTGAAGATCGCCAGGAATGGATATTTCAGCAACTTGACCGGATTGAACGGATGCAGAGTGTCCGGCGACCTTTGAAAAGAAATGGGCAGGAGATTCTTTTCAAAGGTATCGCCACTCCTGTCAAAATCGAAGAGAACCGCATTCGGCGGGCGAACAAGGTTGTGCTGGCTGATGGCTGCATTACGATTTATTGCGGCATCGATTCAACCACAAAACCGGCGACCAGCCTTGAAAACTGGTTGCGCCGTCAGGCACGGGAAAAGATCCAACTGCTATTGGATGGCTTGCTGAAAAGAATCAGTAAGAGCCCCGGCAAGGTTTACATCATGGGGCAGAGAACAAAATGGGGAAACTGCTCTTCCCTGCAAAATCTTTCCTTCAACTGGCGTCTCATAATGGCCCCGGAGTATGTTATCCGCTACTTGGTAACACATGAGGTCGTGCATCTGGAAGTGCCGGATCACTCAAAACGCTTCTGGCTGACGGTACAGAGTCTTTGCCCCGAGATGGACCGGGCCAGGCAGTGGCTAAGCGCGAACAGCCATCGGATGATGGTAGATCTTGGGACAATATAAAATCAGTAAACTGAAAATTGCATATATAACCGTCAAAAGGGGTAGCCAATGCATCTCGAACGCCTGATCCTCACCAATTTTCGCTGTTTTGGTCCAGAGCCTCATACTATCGACTTATCCACTGGGATGACAGCTTTTATCGGCGCGAACGGCTCGGGGAAAACTGCCGTCATGCAATCTCTCCTTCGTCTATTTGGTATTACAAACGAACAGCGCCGTATCACCCGACAGGACTTCCATATTCCGACCAATGAGGGTGACTCACCAAATCAGCGAAACCTTGTGATTGAGGTCATCTTCGATTTCCCAGAACTCGACGGCGGCGATGATGCAATCGGCCAAGCAGTCCCCGAGTTTTTCCACCAGATGGCCTCTGACGATAATGGCCGTCTAAAATGTAGGCTTCGCTTGGAGGCGACATGGACTGACGATGGCTCTCTGGATGGTGTTTTTGACACGAAATTCATGGCTGTACGTACAATGAATGCGGCATTTGAGGAGTCGGATGTAAGTGAATTAAAAGCGATCGACAGAACCCGCATCCAAATGGTTTATGTCCCGGCGGTACGCGACCCGATTTCACAAATGACCGCTTTTCTTCGCGGACGTCTCTGGCGGGCAATCACTTGGTCGGAAACCGTACGTCAAATGCTAAACGAATCGGGCGAAAGTCTGAATACTGCCTTCGGGGCAGAGCCAGCAGTCGATGTGATAGCTACTGCCGTAGAAAGTCGTTGGCAAGAACTCCACAAGGCTGGAACCGACATGACTCCCTCGTTTCGTCCTGTCGATCTTCGTTTCCAGCATTTCATCCAGAAGGTGGAAGTCACCTTTCATCCTGACGAAAATGGCAACAACCGTAGCTTAAGTGACTTGAGCGATGGCCAACGCTCGCTTTTCCACATCGCAATGACCGCCGCAATATTAGACATCGAGAGTGGGATAGCAAGCGGGACAATATCCGATGGATTTCAAGCCGGTGGAGTTCCGCTTCCGGTTTTGACAATTATTGCGGTTGAGGAACCTGAAAACAATCTCGCTCCTTTTTATCTATCGCGGATCATTCGCCAAATTGAAGACCTCGCTTCAGGGCGAAGGGCACAGGCTATTGTTTCCAGTCACTCAGCAAGCATTCTTGCTCGTATAGAACCCAGTCAGGTTAGACATTTCCGCCTTGATCCAGTGACCAGGACATCGCGGGTTAACAAGATCAATATGCCAACAGACGACGAGGATGCTGGCAAATTCGTTCGAGAAGCGGTTCGGACATATCCTGAACTGTATTTTGCCAGGTTCGTAATTCTCGGTGAAGGCAGTTCTGAGGAAGTTGTACTGCCGCGGCTTGCTGAAGCTATGGGCATGTCAATTGACCGGTCGTTTGTAGCCGTAGTTCCGCTTGGGGGGCGGCATGTAAACCACTTGTGGCGTCTTTTGACTGATCTTGATATTCCACATGCCACCCTTCTTGATCTCGACCTCGGCCGCGCAGGCGGAGGATGGGGACGGATTAAAATAGCCTGCACGCAACTTATAGATAATGGAATAGATCCGAGTCGGTTGTTGGGTGATACTCTAGTAAACGGAAATATCGCAGCCGCTCTTGCTACATTTGACACCCAACCTTTCGATCTGGCTTTCCTTCAGGAATGGGTTCGTTGGCTTCGAAAGTTTGATGTTTTTTTCTGCTCGCCGCTTGACCTTGACATGTCGATGCTGAGTGCTTTTCCTACTTATAAGGATCTGGAAGAAGGGATGAGGGGTCCTGCGGCGACTGGCGACGCTAAATCCACAGTTCTTGGCGATTGCGGAGATCCTCAGACTTATGATGCGGCATACGATGATGCATTCCGCTGGTACAGATATCTTTTTCTTGGCCGTGGCAAACCAAGTACACACATACGGGTACTAAGCAAGCTTGATTCGGAAACAATTCAAGAACAGGTACCGGAAGAGCTTGCTGCACTTCTGCGCCATGTTGAGGCTCAAATCACGGCCACGCCGCTGGTCTAGGAGTTACGATGGCCTTTGTGGATCAGACAGATTGGCGCCCTTCGGGAATAGATGATCTTGAGCCAAATGCATGGGAGGCGCTACGTTCTCACAATAACGTATGCGTCTCAGCCGGACCAGGCGCTGGAAAGACGGAATTTCTCGCTCAAAAAGCGGCTTTTCTTCTTCAGACTGGCATT
The DNA here is from genome assembly GCA_903958085.1 of uncultured Geobacteraceae bacterium. GTDB lineage: Bacteria > Desulfobacterota > Desulfuromonadia > Geobacterales > Pseudopelobacteraceae > JACRCG01. The sequence goes on along the minus strand of CAJBRY010000134.1, from coordinate 4,616 downwards.
TGCCAGCCGCCTTATAAAATCCTTGCAATCAGCTTTAAACGCGACGCAGCAGAAAACCTGGCGGCTCGCCTAAAAAAGAGATGTCCACCAGATCAAGCAAATCGATTCGTGTCGATGACTTTTGATTCTTTCACGAAGAGTATTCTTGATCGTTTTCATGCAGCTATTCCTGGGCAATGGCGGCCAACTGATCCGTATGAAATCGTTTTCCAAAATACCAGACAGATCCGAGACTTACTAACACTCATTCGTTCAAGTGCACCTGCGCCATGGCAGGGTGAAATTGCCGGACTTCCTACATCAGATTTTGAGTCGCGATTTGTAGGTGGCAATCGTCTAGGAATTGAGCAAACCGAGCCGACGACCGGTACTGAGTTTGCTATTCAAAGTTGGTGGGCGGAGTTTCTGCGTGGACATGACCGATCATCATTGACTTTTATAATGATCAACCGCTTGGCTGAACTTCTCATTCGGTCCAATCCTCATATTTTGCGTGCTCTTAGGGCAACATACCCTTTCGTCTTTGTCGATGAATTCCAGGATACAACTTACGCTCAGTATGACTTCCTTCACTCCGTTTTTGGCGGAGGAAGAACAGTTGTTACTGCCGTAGGTGACGACAAACAACGTATAATGCTTTGGGCGGGTGCCCGTAATGATGCCTTCAATCGTCTTACGGCCGATTTTGGCGCCCGATGTATTCCACTATTAATGAATTTCCGCTCCTCTCCAGACCTAGTACGAATCCAGCACATTGTCGCTCGTGCACTCGACGTCGACTCGATTGAGACGCAGGCACAAGTTGAATGCGTTATTGACGGAGATGTAGCCCAGATCTGGACAAGTCCAGATGAGGCAACCGAAGCAAGCCATTTGGCAGAATGGTTGGCAGAGGACATGAGAAACCGAGGGACAACTCCCCGCGACTATGCGATCCTCGTACGCCAGACTGCTAACCGATTCGAGGATCAATTATCGGGACCCTTCGAAATTCACAATTTGTTCATACGGAATGAAAGTAAAGCTGTGGGGCGGACTACCCTTCAGGACCTTCTTGCGGAACGATTGACCTGCATCGTTATGGCGCTACTTCGACTCTGTATTCATCAAAGGGCACCACAGGCATGGTCAACTGCTTCTGAAGCAATATTTCAAATCAGGAATGCCGAATCTCAAGACTACGTTGCATGCAATCTAGCCGAGCGCCAGTTAAACGAATTTCTCTGCGTTAACCGCAACTTCTTGGCTCTAACACCACCAAATGTTGATTCTGCACAAGAAATAGGGATGCGTATACTCACGTTTCTGGATCCTGATGCTATCGCACGTACATATCCTGAATACGGCTTGGGCGAAAGTCTTCAAATCGCGGCCGAGGGATTTATCTTACATTTGGTCGCGTCAGCAAATGAAGCAACCGATTGGCATCAGTACATTGACACTTTTGAAGGAGTGAACAGAGTTCCATTGATGACAGTACATAAAAGTAAGGGCCTCGAATTCGACACTATTGTCTTCGTCGGGCTTGATGATCAAATGTGGTGGAGCCATACAGTTGGAAACCCTGAGGGTATTGCAACTTTTTTTGTGGCACTTTCACGCGCAAAGCAAAGAGCCATTTTCACTTTTTGTCGGGGACGTGGTCAGAGAAGGGGTGTAGCAGATCTTTACCAGTTACTTGCAGATGCAGGTGTCCCAGAAATAGCATTCTAAGAAGTTAACTGGTATCACTCCATCTGCCTGTTTGATACAGTTTGTTGTTAAAAATCCAGGTTTTTTTCTTTTATTCCTGTTATGAGGTCCCATGTTACTGCGATTCCTCCACACCGCCGACATCCACCTCGGCAAAACATACCGCACTTCTGCCGATGAAGCCGAGCGATACGAAGACTTCTTTAGTATGCTTGGCAGCATCGTGTCTGATGCCATTGCCGAACAAGTCGATTTTATCCTGATCGCCGGTGACCTGTTTCACACCGGCCAGATCCTCCCCCGCACATTTGCCCGCACCATTGAAACCCTGCAACCTCTTAAAGACGCCGCTATCCCCTGCATCTCTGTAGAGGGAAATCACGACTGGATTCACCGTCGCGACAGCATCTCCTGGATGGAGGCGCTTTCACAGATGGGCTATATTAACCTGCTGCGTCCTTCCCGTACCGAGAACGGCGACTACCGATTCGATCCGTTCGATCCTGAAACCGGCTCAGGTGGGCATATCGAAATTAAGGGGCTAAACATCTATGGTCTCGGTTACATCGGCACCCAGGCTGGAAACCATGTAGCGCGCATCTGCGAAGCGGTCACGACGGAGAACAACCTGTTGCTGTTCCATGTTGGCGTTTGGACTTACTCACCGGTTGAGATCGGCAACATGCAGCCGGATGAGGCGTTCCCGCTGGCAGACAAGTTCGACTATGTGGCTCTGGGCCATGGACACAAACCGTACATTATTTCAACAGCCGAAGGCCGCAACTACGCCTTCAATCCCGGTGCTCCTGAGCGGGTAAACTTCGGCGAGGAGAAATACGACAAGGGCTATTACCTGGTTAGTGTAGAAGACGTGAAATATAGCCATGAACATCGCCATACTTCACCCCGCCCTATGCTGGTATCAACTATCGACCTGGATGGTGCCGAGAATGCAGAGCAAGCCTTGGAGAGCTTCCGCACCCAGATAGCAGCTAAACTTCCCCAGACAGATGATCCACGCCGACCACTCATCGAAGTCAGACTCACCGGACGTGTAGCCTTCCATCCCTTCGAGCTTGGTCGTGAGCGGCTGCGACTGACTTTGGAGGAACTCTGCAACCCGCTGCATGTAGAAATCAAGAACCACCTCTCGCTGGTAACTCGAAGCAGTGACGGAGATGACATCAAGCGCAGCCTGTCCGAGATTGAGCGGGATGTTCTGGGCGAATTGATCAGCACCAACAGCAGTTTTAAAGGTTGCAGGGATGAACTGGTCAGTTTGGCAATTGCTATTCGCGACCAGGTAATTAAAGGAGACGTGGAAGCGGAGGAACTATTGGGCCTTCTCTCGCGTGAACCATAGCCATGCAGATACTCTCGATCCATCTCAAAAACATCAAGTCTCACCGAGATACTGAAATTTCCTTCTCAGCCGGAATCAACGTCCTCTCTGGACCGAACGGCGCAGGCAAGAGCACGATCTTCGAAGCCATCGGTTATGCCCTGTTCGGTGTTGATGCCCGCGACTTTGTCTCAAATATCGACCGGTTTCTCTCCATCGGCAGCAAGAAGGGGGAGATTAGCGTCGTCTTCCGGGCTGACGACGGCGAAACCTATCGGGTAAGTCGAACTGTCGGGGCTGCTGCCAAGTGGCTGCTGGCCAAAGAGATCGGTGGCAGCTTCGAGGTTGAGGATCACGCCCGCCTGGAGGAGACCGAAGCACGGGTTACGGAGATACTTGGTCTGGCCAATGGTCGCCCTCTGGCGGAACAGTTCAAGCTGGTGATCGGTCCCTTCCAGAATGATTTCCTCGGGCCATTTGTCATCAAACAGCCCACCAAACGCCAGGAAGCTTTTGATGAAATCCTTGGCATCGACGCATGGCGCAAGACCTATAAGGGAACTGCTGGCCTGCTATCGGCGGTACAGGAGCATGTAAAGGTACTGACCGCAGAGGTGAATGTATTGAAGGAGCAGCTTGCCATCCTGCCACAAAAGGATGAAGAGCTGAATAGTATTACTATCGGACTGGAGCAGAAACGGAACGAGCTAATTGAGAAGGATGCTGAACTGAAAAAAGTCGAGTTGATTCTCGTTGACCTGGATATGAGAGAAAAGTGTATTACCGGTTTTGCTGGCGAGATTCAAATTATTGAAGACCGGATCAAGAGTGGCAACGAGAGGATAGCAGATAAAATCAAAGAGGTGGAGGCAGCACAGAAAGCCAAGGTTATTGTCGATCAATCACGTTCCGGCAAAGAATCATATGAAAAGGCAGAAGTGCGACTTACTGAACTGCGCGTAAGGGAACAGCAACGAAAGGCCGTCGAAAAGGAGATTGTCACCCTTGATAAGCAGGCCCAAAGCCTGACTCAATCGGTTGAACACGAACAGACAGAGATTTCCAAAGTCGATACAATGCTTTCTGAAGAGGAGGCCGGACATGTCGAAACCCGTAAAACCCTGCAACCGAATGAAGCAATGCTTAAGGTTGCCGCTCTGCTGCCTGAATTGCGTATCACTCTGGAACGATTAAAGGGTGAACACTCTCTGCTGGCAGGGCGCAGAGTTGGATTTGAGGATGGACAGGAAAAACTGGCTGAAGGGATGTGTCCCTTCTTTCAGGATCACTGCCTGAATATTGCAGATCACAACCCGCAGGAGCTGTTTGCCCGGAAAATTGAAGATCTGGATCATTCACAAGCTGCACTGGATAAGCAGATCATCGAACTGACACGGCAGGTAGCGGCGTCAGAGAAAACAGAAAAAGAGCTGGCTGGCATAAAGATTCGCCTGCAGGAACTGGACAAGCAAGTTGTTGCCATTGCAGAAAAGCGAAACAAAAACCATGAACGGGCAACCAAGCTCGATAAGCTGAGAGAACAGCAGGTTATAGCTATTGCCAAGGTTGCCTAACAAAAGAC
>CAJBRY010000133.1 GCA_903958085.1 uncultured Geobacteraceae bacterium | reverse complement strand
TATTTCAGCAGCTTGGCATGACCACCACGGAAGCAATTAAAATATTTCTTGCAGCAGTTCGTAACCGCAAGGGGTTACCGTTTCAGATTCAAGTTGCACCTGAGGTGACCTCTCCTTTGGAACTCCGAAAAAATGCACTGGATGCAATTGTTGGCGCGTATCCGATGATTTCCTCAAGTGCTGACTTTTCAAACAGAAAGCAGGAAGAAATTGAGCGTGAAGAACGGAAGTTTAATCCATGAGATACGTTCTTGATGCCTGCGCCATTATCTCACTTATTAAGAATGAGGATGGTGGGTTGCTTGTTAGGCAGGCACTCGAAGCTGAGAATAATGTCTGCTTTGTTCATGCGGTGAATCTCTGCGAAGTTTATTATGACTGTCTGCGTTGTTACGGAAGAGATCCTGCAGAAAAGCTAATTGTCACTCTGCTCCAAGCCGGTCTTATGCTCCGAAGTGATATGGATATGGAATTCTGGAAATCAGCAGGAAAATTGAAATCGCGTGGACGCATCTCACTTGCAGACTGTTTCGCCGTTTCACTTGCAGAGCGTGAAGATGCTGTGCTGCTCACATCCGACCGTCACGAGTTTGGACCGCTGCTTGCCATACCCGGATTTCCCGTGCAAGTGCTGTTTATCCGGTAAATTGAGTAGGAACTGAAAGCAGACTGCTGATTATTTGTGGATAATGAGGAATATGGCAAAATGACTGACAAGTTGAAAGTACCCAAGGTTATGAATGTTGATACGAACTTTGACATCGCCGCCACCTTCATTGCCCGCTGGCAACCTTCCGGCGGCAAAGAACTTGCCAACTACCAATCCTTTCTGATCGAACTTTGCACACTGCTTGGAGTTGCTACACCAGAGCCGACAACGACTGACGACCGGCACAATTCCTACGTTTTCGAGCGAGCCGTCCCCTCTGCCAAGCTTGATGTTGCTGCTGGTGTCTGTCGTATTGATCTGTATAAACGCGGCTGCTTCATTCTGGAAACCAAGCAGGGCGTTCACCGTACTGTTTCAGCCGATCCATTCCTGAAACCGGCGAAACTTACCCGCACCGGTCATGCCATACGCGGCACCGGCGGCTGGGATGTTGCGATGTACAAGGCCAAGGAGCAGGCTGAAGGGTATGCGCGTGGCTTGCCTGCTGATGAAGGACGTCCGCCGTTTCTGGTGGTGGTTGATGTTGGGCATTGTATTGAGTTGTACAGTGAATTTTCCTGCACCGGCGGTATCTATCGCCCTTTTCCGGATTCTGCTTCATATCGAATTGCGCTCAATGATTTGGCACATCCTGATATTCGTGAACGGCTCCGCCTGGTCTGGAGCGATCCGCTTTCTCTTGATCCAACACGCCAGAGCGCCCGGGTTACAAGAGAATTGGCGGTGAAACTTGCCGATCTGGCGAAGTCTTTGGAGTTTTCCGGTTATTCATCTGATGAAGTGGGTGAATTCCTCATGCGCTGCCTGTTTACCTTCTTTTCCGAGGATATCGGGTTATTGCCTGATGGCTGTTTTACCGCGCTGCTCGAAAGTTTGCGCGGCTTTGAGGATATGTTTGCCGACATGGTTACCGATGTGTGGGGTGCAATGCGTGATGGTGGAAAATCAATTGCGCTCAAAAAGCAGTTGCTGCATTTCAATGGCGGTCTGTTTGACAAAGCCGGTGCGCTTCCGGTCAATGCAGCGCAGCTTGAATTGCTGATTGAAGCGGGCAAGGCGGACTGGTCTCATGTCGAGCCGGCTATTTTCGGCACTCTGCTGGAGCGCGCCCTTAATCCGACCGAACGCCATCATCTGGGCGCGCACTATACCCCTCGTGATTATGTGGAGCGGCTGGTGCTTCCGACCGTCATAGAACCGCTTACCGCCGAATGGGAGGCGGTCAAAACAAAAGCGGTTGCCCATCTGGTGAAAGAGCAGAAAGAAGCGGCACTAAAACTGCTCAAAGCGTTTCATCACAAGCTCTGTGGTATCAGGATTCTTGATCCGGCGTGCGGCAGTGGCAATTTTCTCTATGTCACGTTTGAACATCTGAAACGGCTGGAGGGAGAAATACTGACCTTTCTTGATGATCTTGGCGAACACGCCATGCTGGAGCTGGAAAGTATCACCGTCAATCCTCATCAACTCCTGGGAATCGAGGTAAATCCCCGCGCCGCAGCCATTACCGACATGGTGCTCTGGATCGGTTATCTGCAATGGCATTTCCGCAATCGTGGCAATGTCACGCCACCAACGCCGGTTATCAAAAAGTTTCATAATGTCGAGTGCCGCGATGCAGTGCTGGCTTGGGATAGCGTCGAGCCGCTTCTTGATGACAATGGTGAGGCGCTCAGTCGTTGGGATGGCGTCAGCTTTAAAAAACATCCGACGACGGGAGAGAATGTACCTGACGAGAGTGTCAGAACAGCACTGTATCGCTATGTAAATCCGCGTCCGGCGGTCTGGCCGCAGGCGGATTATGTGGTTGGGAATCCGCCGTTTATTGGAAATAAGAGAATGAGACTATCGCTTGGTGATGGCTATGTTGAAGCGTTGCGAAAAGTTTGGACGGATGTTACTGATTCGGCAGATTTAGTTATGTACTGGTGGCAGCAAGCCGCCGTGCTTACTCGTCAAGGTGCGCTCCAACGTTTTGGTTTAATTACCACCAACAGTCTGACACAAGAGTTTAACCGGCGAGTGATTGAACAGCATCTGAATCCAGCACAAGGAGCGGAGTCTTTACAAATTGCCTTTGCCATCCCAGATCATCCCTGGGTTGATGCCGCTGATGGCGCGGCTGTCAGAATTGCCATGACCGTTGCCACGGTTGCCAAAGAGGGAGAAAGCGGGCTACTTGCCAACGTAACCAGCGAAAAGGAAGGAACAGGCGAAGGAACTTATGTTGAGCTGAATGTTCGGCGCGGTGTTATTCATGCAGATATGACAATCGGCGCAAATGTTGCCGCTGCTGTGCCACTCAAGGCGAACGACGGCATCAGTAATAGAGGCGTGATACCGCATGGTGCTGGTATGTTGGTAACTCCAGATATTGCAAAACAGTTGGGATTAGGTCGTATTCCAAGCATAGAAACTGTTTTACGTCCTTATCGCAACGGTCGCGACATAACAAGTATGCCACGAATGCTTTTAGTCATTGACTGCTACGGACTTACTCCAGACGATATACTACAAAAATATCCAGAGTTGTATCAATGGCTGCTGGAACGGGTAAAGCCTGAACGAGATCAGGAACGAGATAAGGATTTAAGAGAGAAATGGTGGCTCCATCGGCGCAACAATGCAGGCCTGCGAGGTTCTTTGTCAGGATTAAACCGTTTCATTGCAACAGTACAAACAGCCAAGCACCGATTTTTTGTATTTCTTGACGCCACCATTCTGCCTGATGACAAGCTGATTGCTATCGCTTCAGATGATGCCTTTATTCATGGTGTTCTTTCCTGTCGCGCACATGTAGTCTGGTCACTGGCAACTGGCGGACATCTAGGTGTCGGCAATGACCCGATTTACAACAAATCCAAATGCTTTGACGCCTTCCCCTTCCCAACTACAAGCGAAGAGCAAAAAGAAACCATCCGCATCATCGCCGAATCACTCGACGCCCACCGCAAACGCCAGCAATCCCTGCACCCTGATCTGGGGCTGACTGACATGTACAATGTGCTGGAAAAGCTGAAATCAGGCGAGACTCTGACGGAGAAGGAGCGGATGACCCATGACAAAGGGCTGTTATCAATCCTGCGTCAACTCCACGACGATCTCGACGCTGCCGTTTTTGCCGCCTACGGCTGGCCGATAACCCTGACCGATGAGCAGATTCTGGAAAAGTTGGTTGCCCTGAATCAAGAACGAACAACAGAAGAAAAACAGGGGATAATCCGCTGGCTGCGACCGGAATATCAAAACCCTGGCGGAGTTGTAGAACCGGTGCAAACAGAGATGGATCTTTCAGCCGCAGAAAAACCGGCACTGCAACCATTGCCAAAAGGGCACACCGCCCAGTTGCAAGCTGTTAAAGCGGTGCTCACCGCGTCAGGCACAGCAACTGCTGACGAAGTAGCCACATTCTTCATAAAAGCCAAACCGACGGCGATTGCCACACTGCTGGATGATCTGGTTGCACTTGGGTTGGCACAAAAGTCAGGAAGCCCATCTCGTTACGCAGCTTCAGCTTGGTAACAAAAGAAAAGAAGGTTTTCAAACGGATGGTTAACTATCACCTTACACTTGAAAAAACACCTCTTCGCTTTTTGCTGCAGCTTCATATCTGACACCCCTCTGAAACTTTCTTCATTCCCCCCTTAAAAAATACATTTACTACACAATTCCAACACAATTGCTTGGTATCTCTGAAATACAGAACAACACACATCTATGAGATGTGAATAACGTGAAAGCGAGGTGCACGGAAATGAGAAGGAAACTGGTGATTACGGTAGCAATGGTGGCAGCAATGATTGGCGTCAGTACAAGCGCAGTTTTAGCGGAACGAGGGCCAATGCCCGGTTTTGGAGGACCTCCTCCGGGGATGGAAAGAGGTGCGGAAAATTTTGAGGCGCGTATGGCAAAAATTCTCAAACTGACAGATACACAGAAAACTCAGATCAAGGCACTCCTTGATGCCGAGCGGGAATCTGTCGAACCGCTCCGGGAGAAGATGCACCAAATCAGGGAACAACTGAAGCAGTTAGCAGAAGCGACCGTCTTTGACGAGGCTGCTGTGCGGGTACTTGCCGTTGCCCAGAGTCAAATTGAAGTGGAATTGATCGTGTCACATACCAGAACGCTTAATAAAGTAAATGCGCTGTTGACGCCTGATCAGCGGGAACTGCTGGCTAATCTTCTACCGGAAAGAAAATAGAAACGCGCTAAATACCCCTGATTGTGAAAAAGCTTGCGAATCCTTTTAAAAAGAGGCCTCGCAAGCTTTTTATTTTTTGTATTCCAACATGTTTATTGGCAAACCGCACGTCCAGAACCTGCTGACAAATTTTTTTTTACTCCCACCTCAAAAAATACATTTACTACACATTTCAAACACATTTGCCTGTTATCAACATAATCATAAAACGTGCAGAGGAGCTTATCATGTCAAAAAAGCAAATTATATTGCTGCTACTCACTGCGCTTGGAACCCTTACGTTCCTTGCCTGTGGTGGCAGCTCGTCAACAGATTCATCAACTTCAGGCGATACATCCGAAATAACGTACACAATACCTGCGAAAAGCAGTTATTCCATCGTCGATACTGGACAGACGAAGACCTACAACGCCACGTTAGAAATTTCCGCCCCCGCCGCCGGAGAAGCATTCTATGGACAGGATGCCCAGTTTTCCGGTGTCCAACCCAGCTACAGCAAGAGCAGTGATGGCCTTACGGTGAAAGACAACGTCACCGGTCTGACCTGGCAGCAAAGCCACTCCAGCAGTCAGGTGTACTGGACGGAAGCCAAAGCGGTCCCCGCAACCCTGAATGCCCAAAATTACGGCGGCTACAGCGACTGGCGTCTCCCCACCATCAAAGAGCTGTATTCCCTCTGGAATGGCAGCAGCGGCTGGCCCTACATTGACTCTAACTATTTCACCATTAATTACACAAGCGAGATGGAACTAAGTCATGCCATCTTCTGGAGCAGTACAAAGTATACGGGACTGCTTGAAAGCACGGTAGAGCCTGAGACCGGCGCAGAAATAGCGTTCGGCGTAAATTTCGGCACCGGGCATATCAAAGCGTATGCCATTAGTACCGGGCCGAGGCACCTTGCCCGCTGCGTTCGTGGGGATATTTACGGTGTCAATAATTTCAAAAATAACAGTGATGGCACTATTACGGACCAGGCCACGGGCTTGATGTGGGCCCAGGCAGATAGCGGCTCGGGTATGGATTGGGAACACGCACTGGCGTTTGCTCAGACCAAAAATGCTGCCACCTATCTCGGCCACAATGACTGGCGGCTGCCAAACAGCAAGGAACTCCAGAACATCGTCGATTATACACGCTCACCGGGTGCAACTGATTCAACAAAGGTAGGTCCGGCCATTGATCCGCTTTTCAGCAGCACCGGGATCACCAACGAAGCGGGAACGGCGGACTATCCCTGGTACTGGACCAATACGACTGCAAAAGTCAATGCGAACGCAGCTAACGATGCTGCCTGGTATGTGGCCTTCGGGCGTGCCGTTGGCTTCGATGGAAAAGACCTTCACGGAGCGGGAGCCATCCGTTTCGATGACAAGGTTCAAGGGGCTTCCGGCGGTGAATCGCGGTACTTGAACTTCGTCCGTCTGGTGCGGAACGCACAGTAAAAACTCAAAAAAGGAGGAATCACCATGAGCAGTATCGGAAGTATTGGAGCAAGCAGTATGGGTAGCATGCAGCGTCCTGACACGTTGGGGATTTTCAAAAAGACCGACAGCGACCGCAGTGGTGGGGTGTCACAGGCAGAATTGAAAAATCTGGCAGACGTTTTTAAAGAGAAAACCGGGAAAATCATCGATATCAGCAACGACTCTTTCAAAACCTACGACAGCAACAGTGATGGCACACTGAGTGGGGATGAGTTAAAATCAGTTCTGGATAACAGCGGTTTCGGGCCACCCCAGGGGATGCAGGAGATGGGACCACCGCCAGGAGGAAAGGCAGGTGCACCACAGTCACCACCGCCACCGGCGGATAGTCGTTCCTCTTCATCAGAAACCGCAAGCCTCACTCAGATTTTTGACGAAATGGATACAAATGAAGATGGAACTGTTAGCGCTAGAGAGCTTGCAGCAGCACTTGAAAGTGAGAGCGGCAGTTCATCGTCTTCAAACACTGCCAGTTCTTTACAGGATCAGATAAAGGAATTAAACAATATACTGAAAACATTAACAAAATATGCTGACTCGAGTAGTAGCAGTTCAAACTCTATTTTTAGTACAACATCTTAGGCCAGTTGGTTGTTGTTCCTGAGGGAACACCGCCGCCTGGCTCAAATTCCATCGGACGGCAATAACGGGCATGCAAAGGGTGCTATTGGATTAACCTCCATCAGCACCCTTTTAGTTTGTCACCTGACTAACTTACTGAGATGGTCGTGGCGATATCTCCTCTATCGGTCGCCAATCAGCAGTTTTTTCATATCTCCGTTTGTTTTGAAAGTAGCATACAAGAGATATGGAGCAAGAAACATTGTCCCGCCGAAAAGCCCCAGTATGCCTATGACTATACCCAGGGACGAAAACCGATGACGCCAAGCAAGCCATAATCCAGAAAACATCAGTAAGCAGATAAAATCAAGATTAAACTGTCCTGGCCAGTTCATTGCCGCCATGTCGCCAAAGAATACCGGGAACAGATCCCATCCGTGATTGATACCGACAATGCCGGTGTAGCATAGAATGCCTGCAATCATGGCAGTCAGAAGAATTTGAAATGCGACTGGCCTATTTATTTCAGTTGACATATCTACCCCCATCCAATAATTGTGTAGCGATCGCTACATATAATATGTAGCATCTGCTACAGTAATTTGTCAAGAGGCGCTGCACAAATGAAAAAAACCGAGATCAAAAGACAGCTGGTTATCGAAAAAATTGCCGATCACCTGCTTGCCAATGGCATGAAAGAGGCAAGCCTACGCCGGTTGGCGGCAGCGGCCGGCATGAGCGACCGCATGCTGCTGCATTACTTCGTGAACAAAGACGAGCTGCTTACCGCCGCCCTTATCCTCATAACAGAGCGTCTGATAGTGATGCTGGAGGGTGCACGCTTAGAACAGCTGCCATACCCGATTCTCCTGCCGCATCTTGCCGGTATGATGAAGAATCCGCAGATTCGTCCCTTCTTGCGGCTCTGGCTTGAACTGGTGTCACTCTCGTCCGGTGCTGAAGCGGCCTGCCATGCCGCCGCGCAGCAGATTCGCGACATATTTTTTGACTGGATGACCGCAGTTCTGAAAGTGGAACGGGAAGAAGAACGCAAACCGCTCGCGGCACTCGCTTTTGCCACGATCGAAGGTCTTGTCCTGCTGGATGCACTAGATTCCGGTTCACTTATCGAAAGTGCTCTTGAAGGCGTGAAAATGCAGAACCGGTGATCGCTACAGCACGTCGCCTGACGTGATAAGAGCTAGCCCAGTAGAAACGGCATTCAGAGGGATCAGAGGTAGAATCTCGCTTGCCGTGGTGCCGCAGTCGGCCGTATTCAGATGCTAAAGATCCCGCATTCGTCGTTTTTGTTCGGGATAAAGCACTCATTGATGTATATGAAAGATTTTTCTGGAATTTCAATGATTATCTGACGATATTGGTAGCAGGACTATTTGACATTCAGGTTATTTGAGTCAGCACAGACTAAATGCTGACGGAGATATTGTGATGGATTATTCATACCTCTACAGCACTCGTATCAATGAGACATTTGACGAAGATCAGGCCGATATTATTCATATATTGAAGCGGGAGTTGCAAAAACAGCCTAAATATTTCGTTCAGTTGATAAATTACTACAAAGGACTGCCTGTTTCTTACCCTGCGCAATTAGTTGAAATTGAACGGGATATTATAGAACTTGATATCTTTCCACAACAGGCGGTTGTAATGGCGGAGCAGCATTGTACCTTTATCAGATGCAAGGCCCTCCGGCATGATCTTTTTGCCAATGTGCAGTATGTGAACATCAGAAGACGGGCGGCATCGCTAAGAAAACTCTGCTATGTTGAAATAATGGCAGAAAGACGTAATTACATTAGACTGGAACTGGATCCGTATCAGACTGCACTGATTAAAACGCCAGACGGATATGTAAGAGGGCAACTGTCAGAGCTAGCAATAAATGGTGCTTGTGTAAAAGTTGATCAACCATGTGAGCTTGAAGTTGATACCGAATTAACACTTACCTTCATGCTACATGGTATTTTGCATCACAATCTTGACTATAATGTAAAAATTGAGGCTAGACTTGTTGGTATTGAAGGAGATGCGCTCCCAAGATACTACAGGTTCATAATATCGCCGGACAAGGTTCTCGACAGGTTTCTTGCACAATATTTGTTCATGCGACAAATTGAAATAATACGTGAAATCAGAGATGTGACGGAGATATATATCAATGAAAGCACCTCATAAACTAAGTAAACCAGACTTGTCTAAAGTTGTTTGATACCCCATAACATCGCAACCATTTCTGAACCCTCCATATTTTTTCCAGATACCCCTTGATTTTTAGAAGTGTGCTGTTTATATTCCGTTAGCATTAGCACTCAGCGGTTGGGAGTGCTAATTTAAGCTCTGCTCACCACACCACACAAAGGATAGAAAGGAGAAGTACAGATGAATTTACGACCACTGCAAGACCGTATCATTGTTAAGAGAGTTGAAGAAGAAACCAAAACTGCCGGGGGACTCTTTATCCCTGAGACAGCTAAAGAAAAACCACAGCGCGGAGAAATAGTTGCTGCCGGCAATGGCAAAAAAACAGAAGATGGCAAAGTATTGCCTCTCGATGTAAAAGTTGGCGATATCGTTCTGTTCGGCAAATATGCCGGGACAGAAGTCAAAGTTGATGGCAACGACTATTTGATGATGCGTGAAGATGATATTCTCGCTGTCGTAGAATAAGTTCCAAAAAACGGGCGGACACAATACGCCACGATAAAATAAAAATTAAACACGGAGGAATACCAAATGGCTGCAAAGTTAATCAAATTCGACCAGGATGGCCGCAACGCAATCCTGAAAGGCGTGAACATCCTCGCCGACACAGTTAAAGTGACCCTTGGACCTAAAGGCCGCAACGTTGTTATCGACAAATCCTACGGTTCACCGCTGATCACCAAAGACGGCGTTACAGTTGCTAAAGAAATTGAACTTGAAGACAAGTTTGAGAACATGGGCGCACAGCTTGTAAAAGAAGTGGCTTCAAAAACTTCCGATGTTGCCGGTGACGGAACAACTACAGCTACTGTTCTCGCTCAGGCTATTTACAAGCAGGGCTCCAAGTTGGTTGCAGCAGGTCACAACCCGATGGAAATCAAGCGCGGTATCGACAAGGCTGTTGAAGCGATCGTTGCTGAGCTCAAGAAAATTTCCAAGCCGATCAAAGACCACAAAGAAATCGCACAGGTTGGCACAATTTCCGCCAACAACGACAAAACCATTGGCGATATCATTGCCGAAGCAATGGAAAAAGTCGGCAAAGAAGGCGTTATTACTGTTGAAGAAGCAAAATCCATGGAGACAAGCCTCGAAACTGTTGAAGGCATGCAGTTTGACCGTGGTTATCTCTCCCCATATTTTGTAACTGATTCCGAGCGTATGGAATGTTCCATAGAAAATGCTATGATCCTGATCCACGACAAGAAGATCTCCAACATGAAAGATCTTCTCCCTGTTCTGGAAGCAAGTGCAAAATCAGGTCGTCCGCTTTTGATCATCGCAGAAGACATCGATGGCGAAGCTCTGGCAACTCTGGTTGTCAACAAACTGCGCGGTGTGCTGAATGTCTGTGCCGTTAAAGCTCCAGGCTTTGGCGATCGTCGTAAAGCAATGCTCGAAGATATCGCAATCCTCACCGGTGGACAGGTTATTTCTGAAGAAGTTGGCTTCAAACTCGACCAGACAACTATCGAAATGCTTGGTCAGGCCAAGCGCATTACCATCGACAAAGACAACACAACGATCATTGACGGCAATGGCAAAGAAGAAGCTATTCAGGGCCGCGTCAAGATGATTCGTGCTCAGGCTGAAGAATCCTCCAGCGATTATGACAAGGAAAAACTCCAGGAGCGTCTCGCCAAGCTTGTTGGCGGCGTAGCCGTTATCAAAGTCGGCGCAGCAACCGAAGTTGAAATGAAAGAGAAAAAAGCACGCGTTGAAGATGCTCTGCACGCAACCCGCGCAGCTGTTGACGAGGGTATTGTTCCTGGAGGCGGAGTAGCTTACATTCGCGCCATGACTGCACTTGCAGCTCTCGCTCTTGAAAATGAACAGCAGTTCGGCGTAACTGTAATCAAGGCTTCTCTCGAAGCTCCGATTCGCCAGATCGCAGAAAACGCAGGGATCGATGCTTCGATCGTAGTTGACAAGGTCAAGAATGGCAAAGATGCCTTTGGATACGATGCAGCTAATGATGAATACGTCGATATGATCGCAGCCGGCATTATCGACCCAACTAAAGTTTCCCGCAGCGCTCTTCAGAATGCTGCTTCCATCGCAGGCCTGATGTTGACAACCGAGGCTCTTATCGCTGAAAAACCGAAAGATGATTCAGCAGGCGGCGGCATGGGCGGCGGAATGCCTGGTGGCATGGGCGGCATGGGTGGTATGGGCGGTGGAATGTACTAATCAGTACATCTCTGGTAGCTTTTGCAAAGGCGGAAAACTTCGGTTTTCCGCCTTTGTTTTTTTATTCTGATAAGATAATATATGTGCAGAATATTTAAAGTATGGAAGGAAACTGTTATGGAACTAATCGGAAAAGCATTAACATTAAGCGAGCTTGTTTCATATCAGGACGGTTCCGTCGTCAGCAAGACGCTGATCGACAAGAAAATCGCTACATTGACGATGTTTTCGTTCAGTGCCGGGCAGGGTTTGAGCGAGCACACTGCACCATTTGATGCGGTTGTTCAGGTAGTTGATGGTGAAGCGGAGGTCGTTATAAGCGGTGAACCCCAGACCGTCTGCGCTGGGCAGATGATAATCATGCCTGCCAATATTCCGCATGAACTGAAAGCGGTCAAGCCTTTTAAGATGCTGCTGACCATGATCAGGGCTTAAGATATGTCAGATAAAACCGCTGTGCTGCTGCTACAAATGGGTGGGCCGGATTCAATCCCCGCTATTGAACCGTTCTTGTACAATCTGTTTTCTGATCGGGATATTATCCGTATTGGGCCGGCCTTTTTGCAGCCTATGATTGCGCGATTTATCTCTAGTCGTCGGGCAAAGAAGGTTACAGAATATTATAAAAAAATCGGTGGCAAGTCACCGATCCGGGAATTGACTGAAGGCCAGGCCGCAGAGCTGGAGGCTTCTCTTGGTAAAGAGTATCGCTGTTTTGTCGCCATGCGCTATTCCCGCCCAGACAGTGCCGAAGCGCTTGCTGCCATTTCGAGTGAGGGGATAACGAAAGTAATTGTTCTTTCGCTTTATCCGCATTATTCGAGGGCAACGGTGGGTTCCAGCATCAATGAGCTTGAGCGCGAGTTTAAAAAGTCAGCTGTGTGTTTCAACGTCAGCTACATTAAGCACTTTTATAATGATCCTTCCTATATTGCTGCCCTGTCGGAAAAGGTCGAACGAGGTCTGGCCGGTTTTTCAGAACCGAAAAATGTTCAGCTGGTATTCTCGGCGCATGGTCTGCCACAATCATTTATTGATTCAGGTGATCCTTATCTGGATCATATTCAGGAAACTGTTCGACTGACCATGAAGAATTTTGGTGGTATTTCGTACCATCTGGCATTTCAGTCTCGCGCCGGTCCGGTCAAGTGGCTGGAGCCCTCAACAGAAACCAAAATTGCCGAATTGGCAGAAGCTGGCTGCAGACAGTTGTTGATGGTGCCACTCTCTTTCGTTTCAGATCATATTGAAACTCTTTATGAAATAGATATTCAGTATAAGGAAGAGGCTGCAGAATTGGGTATAACCGACTTTCAGCGCACCGAAGCGCTCAATAGTTCTCCGGCATTTATTTCATGTCTGGCTAATTTAGTGCGTGGCTCTGTTTGAGGGGGGTAGCTTTTACTTAAAGATGCATCGCAGAAATTAAGTTTGTGTGGGTGACAGTCTCACGTTCCAGAAGACAGCCGGTGCGAAGGTCGGTGTCTTCGGCAGCGTTTATAAGGCGTTTTGCGGCGGAGAGTGCGTGCAGGGGGTGACTGGCAATCTTTTCCGCAAATGAAACAACTTCAGACCAAAAAGTATCTCCGCTAAATACTGAATCTACCAGTCCCATTCGTTTGGCCTCTTCTGCATTATATGGATCTGAAGTCATAAAAATCTCGCGAGCAAAGTTCTTTCCTACAATTTGCGGCAGCTTACGAGTACCACAAAACCCGGTGATTATACCCAGTTTAGCTCCTGGATGGGCAATCTGGAGATTGTCTCGAGCGATACGGATGTCACAAGACATTGCCAGATCGCAGCCACCACCCATAGTTATCCCGTTAAGCGCGCCTATAACAGCCTTGGAGCATGTTTCTATCTGATCAAACAGAGATTGTCCGAGTTCTGCAAAGTGGAAAGCGTCATCCGGTGAAAAATGCACCATCTGGCTTATGTCGGCCCCGACAGCGAAAGATTCCCCCGGGTAGCCGCTGAGGACGACAACATTTGTCTCAGGATCTTCAGTAATCTGAGTGAACGCGCGTTTAAGTTCCCGAATGGTGGTTGTGGAGAGTTTGTTAAAACGCGAACCGGCGTCGAGAAGTATATACGAGACACAGTTCGCGTTTTCTATGCGAAGTTTTTTGTAAGGCATCAGGCTCGCGGCTGAACGTTATTCTTGACCCAGGCAACAATGTTTTCCGTCGAAGTACCTGGAGTAAATACTTCGCAGATGCCTGCCGCTTTAAGGCCGGGGATATCATCTTCTGGAATAACTCCACCGCCGAATACTTTGATGTCGCTGGCGTTTTTCTCTTTGAACAACTGTGTTACCTTGGGAAGCAGCGTGTTGTGAGCTCCGGAGAGTATCGAAAGTCCTACGCAGTCGACGTCTTCCTGAATAGCTGCCGATACTATCTGCTCCGGTGTCTGGTGTAGGCCGGTGTAGATTACTTCGAAGCCGGCATCTCGAAATGCACGGGCAATGATCTTTGCTCCACGATCATGACCATCAAGCCCAGGTTTACCAACAAGTACGCGTAAAGTTCTTTCTGCCATTTGAATTACCTCCCAGTGAAAAGTAGTGTAACCCTCGACTTCCTATATATATTACGTTGTGGATTCAAAAAGTTTTACATCTCAATGCCGGTTCGCGCCGGAACTCCCGCTTTGTAATAATGCTTGATCTCGCGCATCTCGGTGACAAGGTCTGCAGCATCAATCAGCTGTTGGTTGGCGTTTCGCCCGGTCAGTACCAACTCGCTCTTTTCTGGCTTTTTTGCCATCAGTTCAAGCACCTGTTCGACATCGATCAAACCAAATCCGACAGCTCCAATAATTTCATCGCAGATAAACAGATCAAATTCGCCGGATTTTAGAAGAATCTCTGCTCTGGCAAAGGCTTCCTGAGCAACCGAGCGATCTTCAGTAATATCTTTAGTATTTACCCATCCTGGTCGACCTGACTGAATAATCGTAAACAGCGGCGCTAGTTTTTCAGCAGCAAAATGTTCCCCGTAGAGCCCGCCACCCTTTATGAATTGAAACACACAGACTTTTAGGCCGCGCCCGACAGCTCTCAGAGCCAAACCAAGTGCTGCGGTAGTTTTGCCTTTACCGTTACCTGTGTAAATCTGAACGTAGCCACGCTCCAAAGCCACGGTTATTCTCCTTTAAACTGCGGATGCCGTTTGTCCAAAAAAGCCTGCATCCCTTCTCGCTGGTCAAAGCTGGCAAAGCAGAGAGAGAATGCGTCACGTTCAAGCAGGCAGGCCGTTTGCAGATCAATATCGTAGCCGGCATTTACGACTTCGCCGCCTATACGAATAGCACGCGGGCTGCGAGTGCAGATGTGTTCGAGCAAATTTTCTGCATGAATTTGAACATCATCAGGGTAGAGGCGATTAAGCAGCCCGATTCGATGCGCTTCAGTTGCGTCTATCATTTCACCGCTGTAGATAAGTTCTTTTGTTTTTGATTTGCCAACCAGCCTGGAAAGTCGCTGGCTGCCACCGCAGAAGGGGAGCAGGCCATTGGCAATGTCTGGAAATCCGAAAGATGCAGCAGCCGAAGCTACGATAAAGTCACAGCTTAACGCGATCTCCAGTCCCAATCCAGAGCACTCGCCTTCAATCACCGCAATGCTCGGCTTGCCTGTTTTCTCAAGTGCAAACATCACCTGCTGGCCAAAGGCCGAAAGCGATGCAGCATCATGAACAGTAATGTTTTTTTCCGTTTTGCAAAGTCCAAATCCACTCTTTGAACCTGTCAGCATCATCCCTTTGACGGTTTCCCTGGTTGCAGACGCGTTCGTCTGATGCCGTAGTGCATCCAACATCTCTTTGGCAGAGGCTGATACGTTTCCATGCAAGGTGAGAACGGCGATGCCGTTAGATTTTATCAGGATATTGCAAAGTTTATCAGGCACTGCCGTAATCCTGCTATATAGTTGAATAGTTTCAGCGGCGCGACTATAACAATTCGACCGTATACGGTCAAGAAAAGCTTTGAGCGGCATCTGCTTGGAGACCATTGCTGAAACTGAATATCTTGCTATACTTATGTTGAAAATATCTCTGAGGAGAACTAATCATGCACCTGCCAACTCTCGTACGTCGAAGCTCCAAAGCATGTCGGATTGCCGCAGATGAAAACGCTGTCTGGCTCCAGAAAAATATGAGTACACACTTTTTTCAGGCTATGGAAGATGAGGAAACCTCGCTCAAGCTCCTGGCAAGGGAAATGGGAAGCTTGCGAATCAGCAGGCATTTAGTTCTTTCAGATCAGGAAAAACGTCTTGTTGTTGCCTGCGTGAACCGCCCGGGATCCCTTTACGAGATGCTGCGCCGTATCGGTGAACGGGAAATTTCGTATGCTATGTTTTCCCATTCTAATGCCAATATGCCGGGATTGAATGATGAACTCGAAATTCAGCGTTTCGAGTTTGACCGCCGCAAAAACCATGAAATAGATCTTTATCAGAGTATAAATATTCCGTCGACTTTGCTGAAAAAAGTGCGTGCAGAACTTCGTATTTCATTTCCGCAGTTTGACTTGAAAAAACTCGAAAGATTGCTAAAAATTCTCTGGCTGAATAACGAAAACTACATACGAATGTCTCCGCCAACGCGTATTGCATATATTGTCTGGCTGTTTGACAGTGGAAACAGATCAGGAGGTCTTTTTCTTGATATTGCGGAGGTTGTGCGTGAAGGGCGCGCTGAGACGCGAGTACTTTTTGCCGTCGGCAATCCACCGGAGGGGGAGTTTCTGCTGCAACTTCTTGAGGTGTTCAACCGTCTTGATATCGGCATCAGAAGAGCTTACTGCCAGACAATATCAAACGGTATTCACCCATATTTCCTTGGTTCTTTTCTGGTTATCAGTCGCAAAGGTGAGGACATTTCTCCAGAGAGTCGGCTTGCTATGCGTCTTAGACGAGAGCTCAGCACGACACAGATTCTCTCAACGGCTTCACTTGCTTATAAAAATTATGTAACAGAAGGACTTCTTTCCGGCGAAGATGCTGCTTTGATAAACGCCTGTATATCATTCTGTCACACCAGTCTTGCTCACGGACAGCCGGAGCGCTTTGGTTTGGAGGATGTTCAGAGTGCATTTTATGACCACGCGGAAATGGCGCAGTTGATGATCCGTTTGTTTCGGGTGCGCTTCGATCCAGACTTGACCGGACGGGAGGAACTCTATACAGCTGTCAGTACCGAAGTAAGGGAGGCTGTGGATGGCTATAATACCGGTCATCGTTGGTTGGACGGTATCCGGCGTGCTGTTTATAACTGCTGCATGTTGTTTATCACCCATATGCTGAAGACCAATTTTTTCGTTGACGAGAAGCAGGCGCTAGCGTTCCGTCTTGATCCCTCCTACTTGCGACTTCTTGGCAAAGAATTTACCTCAGACCTGCCTGAAACTCTTCCGTTCAGGGTCACATTTTTCTTCAGCCGTTTCGGAGCAGGCTATCATATAGGTTTTTCAGATATTGCCCGTGGTGGATGGCGTACTGTTATTGCCCGCAGTGCCGATGATTACATAACCTCGGTTAATACAATTTTCCGTGAAGTTTATGTACTTGCAAATACCCAGCAGTTGAAGAACAAGGATATCTATGAAGGTGGTTCGAAGCTGGCGGTTGTGCTTGATGTCTCAGATTTGGAGGAGAATGACAGCGAAGCAGAAAACTACCGGCTATACAAGCTGCAATACGGCATAGCCAATGCTTTTCTCGACATATTTATCACAGAAAACGGAATTGCCAGAGACCGGCGAGTGGTTGACTACTATGGTGATGATGAACCTATTGAGATAGGTCCGGATGAAAATATGCATGACAGCATGATTGAGGCGATTGCCGCGCTTTCAAAAAAACGGGGTTATATGCTGGGAGTTGGCATTATGTCGAGCAAGCGTTTTGGCATAAACCATAAAGAGTATGGGGTAACTTCTACCGGAGTAGTCACTTTCGCAGAAATAACAATGGCCGAAACGGTTGGAATTGATATACGCCGCGATAGATTCTCGTTAAAGATGACTGGCGGTCCAAACGGGGACGTTGCTGGAAATGCTCTGCGGATTATGCTGGAGCGTTGTTCAGGGGTAGAGATACGTCTGGTTCTAGATGGTACTGCCGCTCTTTATGACCCAAACGGAATCAGGCATGACGAATTAAGTCGCATAGTTTTAAAGCATGATCTTGATGCATTTGATCCGGAGTTTTTGGGGGAGGGCGCTTTTATACTCTTTAGAACCGGACGACGTGTCGAAGGTTTACGGGAATCACACCGTCTGATAAAGCGTGCTGCTTCACATCTTGAAGAAGAGTGGCTTGACATTGATGATTTCAACCGCCTATACAACAACCTGGTATTTACGGTAAAAGCAGATCTTTTCATACCTGCCGGTGGACGTCCTGAGACAATTGATGTCCAAAACTGGCAATCTTTTCTGGATGAAGAAGGTGTGCCATCATCAGGAGTTATAATTGAGGGGGCAAATTCCTATATCACGCCAGAGGCGCGCATCATGTTGCAAAAGAGCGGAGTGGTGCTGATGCGTGACGCCTCTGCCAACAAATGCGGTGTTATCTCGTCTTCATATGAAATTATTGCAAATTTGTTGCTGTCTGAACGTGAATTTATGGAGCAGAAGGAGCGCTACGCTGCTGACGTTCTTGCTATTCTTGAAAAAAGGGCAGCAGACGAAGCCCGCCTCATTCTGAGACGACGCAAAGAATCAGCAGATCTCCTCTTATTCAGTGAAATATCTGAAACAATCAGCCTGAATATTAACAGCCTTTACAGCAGGTTGTTCGAGTTCTTCTCAGCACGCCCTGGACTCTGTTTGCAGCCACCGTTTCGACAGGCTATATTGAACCATCTGCCGCGTATGTTGAAGGAAACGCCTGCCTTGAAGCAGCGGATCACTAAACTGCCAATAAAATACCTCTGTGCGATCCTGGCTGCTGAAATTGGATCTTCGCTTGTTTACAGCGGTAGCCGGGATACTGATTTTGAGGATATGGTGCGCAGACATTTGGCGCGCATTTTATAGTTTTTAATCTGATTCAATCAGCTGATGCTTTGGAATGCCAGAAAACAGCTTTTTATAATTGCGTAAACCATGCTAAACTCTTGATAAAGGCAGTCAGATCTATCGGAGATGGCTTGTGAGCGAAAATGAGATTGATGACATAACGGTCTTGCTGATTTGCCGCGAAGGAATAAGTCGCCAAGTGTATCGGGCTGAAACGGATTTTTTTGGAGTTATGCTGGTTTGCGTTGAGTCGTTGATGGAGTTTTTTAGTCATTCCTTGTACTGTCCATTGAGCGGGATTATGGTAGATATGCCCACTTACCTCCGCAGCAGTGAAGAAGAAAGAAGTTTGCTGTCCGAGCTGGTCGCCCTTTTCCCGTCTTTGCGTCTTAAATGTCACGAACCGTCAGGTGAAGTGCGCACTCTTCCTTTTGGAACCGGATGTTCTGGAAATCTCACTTTGTCAGGTTTTTTAACACAGTATTGCAAACCGTTTACTAAACGCAAGATACGAACCAGCGAGCGCTCTCTTCAGAATCTGTCTGCTCTATGTAACATTGAAAGTACTGCAGCTGTGTCAGCCAGCGTAAAGACAGTGACTACCAGTTTGTCCTGTGTGGGCTGCTTTTTGGTGGGTTTTGATCCTCAGACTGTTGGTGCAAGTGGGTGGCTTACAATTTTGGATATTAAAGATACAACCCCTATTCCTGTAGAAGTCTGCTCGATAAGAGTTTGGGGGGAAAGCCGGACGCTGCCTGGAATTGGAGTCAGATTCACTGGGCTCACAAAGATACAGAAAGATGAACTGATTCGTCTGGGAGGACGAAGTTTTATGCCTGATCCTTGTTGATCAGTAGATGCTGGGTTTTGTAGAGTTTGATATTTCAGCAGGAGGGGTTGTTGCGATGAGATGTCTTATAGTAGATGATGATGAACTTGGACGCGAACTTATTGCATATTATCTGAAGGGGGTTGCTGACTGCGAGATGGCGGAAGACGGTGCAAGGGCTGTCGACATGTTTCGCAATGCTTTTGAGGGTGGAAACCCATACGACCTGATAATCCTTGATATAGTTATGCCGGAAATGGATGGGAATACCGCTGCAAAGGAGATTCGACTTATTGAAAAGGAGTGGGGGATAAATATAAACGAGGGTATCAGCATTATTGTGCTTTCGTCTTTGAACACTCCAGCCGATGTAATAAAGGCGTATGTGTCTGCTAATTCTGCAGCACACCTTGTTAAGCCGGTTAAACCAGAAAAGCTGCTCTCGACTTTAAGAAAGCTGGAGTTGTGTAGCTGAGAAAAAAGTCAATCAGATGAGAGGTCCCATATGGCTGAAAATCAGTTTGTAAAGGGAACCGAATCAATTAGTCGTTTCGAAATCAAACGATACGGATATACCCTCTCGTTCGAAATCAGTCCGGATGCTTTGGAATGTTACTGCTTTTATGAACCATCTGCTATTGGTGGCACACCCCTTACAAACTCCGAGCTTTTGCAGCATCTGGCTCAATTCAGTCTGTCTGAATCAATAATTCCGGAGGCCCTCTCCACCCTTCTTATTTCTGCTGTGAGCGCAAAGCCTGTCAGTCGCCTCTTGCTTATGACCGGGACTCCAATGATTCCTGGCGAAGACGGGCAGGTCGTTATGAGCGTTTTTGACGATCTTGCTGAAAAGGAACAAGATGACGGAATAGAAAAAAATATAGATTTTCGCCATGTACAGTCGTTTATGAATGTTGAGGCTGGTGATCTTGTCGCGACAATCTCATCTCCCGGTACCGGAAAGCCTGGCAGAACGGTTACGGGGAAAATTATTCCACCGCAACCTGGAGCACCGGTCAAGCTTCAGCTTGGACAAAATGTCAGATTAAGTGAAGACAGCCAGAGTGTCTTTGCTCTTGATGCTGGTCGAATCTGTTTGCGTGAGAACATTCTGTCGGTTGAGGATATTTATGAGATTGCAGGTGATGTTGATTTCAAAGTAGGAAATATCTCTTTCAAGGGATATGTTGAGGTTAAAGGTGACGTGTTGGATGGTTTTTTTATCAAGGCTACTAAAGGGATTAAGGTTTTGGGTAACATTGGAGTATGCACGCTTGAATCGGATGGTGACATTTCTTTTTGCGGTATGAATGGCCAGGGCACAGGAACTATTAAATGTGGCGGCTCAATATCAGCAAATTTTATTTATGACTCATTGATAGAATGTGCCGGTGATGTAACGGCAGAGGTAGAGATAAGGAGTTCAATTATCAAGTGCCTTGGCATGATTACCGTGAACAAAGGTGGGCTTACTGGAGGTGAGTATTTTGCGTTAGCCGGCATTGAATGTGCCAATCTTGGATGTGTAACATCCTTACGAACTCGTGTTGTTGTGGGTGTACACTATGCAAACCTTGAGGAGCTTAACAGACTCTTTAATGAGCTTAAACAGCTGGTCGCTGAGTTTACTGCTGCAGCAAAAGGAAGCGTAGACATGAAGGAGTTTGCTCAAAAACGGGCAATTATTACTGAAAGGACGCATGAGGTTCGTTCAAGGCAGTACGATAATTGTAATCCTAAAGTAAACGTAAAAAACAGCCTTTTTGAGGGTGTCAATATTACTCTAGGTATGATTTCTGACAATATCATTGAAGAACGTAAAGGACCTCTCAGTATAATTGAAAACACAATTGAAGGTGGTTTCCGTTTTCTTGGAATGACCCCTTTGACCTTCAAAGCCGAGATGATAGAACAAACTTTTGTGCAGCAGCATATGCTAGAACAGCAAAAAAGCCGGTTGAATTTTCAGGAGGAAGGTTCATGAAAGCCTTGATTGTAGACGATGTAGAAATTAACCGTGAACTGCTTGCTATTTTCCTTGAAGGAAGGGCGAAGCTGCAATTTGCCGGTAATGGAGAAGATGCGTTGGAATTGGTTGCAAATGCTCTAAAAACAGATGCCTATTTTGATTTGATTTGTATGGATATTGTAATGCCTGGCATGGATGGTCATGAAACCCTGAAAAAAATTAGAGAACTGGAGGCCGGTTTTGAAGGTGCGCGCGCTGTTGCATTTATGGTGACAGGCAGCAGCTGTCCGGACGATATGTTTGATGCGCTGGTGCACGGGGATTGTGACGACTATCTTACAAAGCCGCTTATGCAAAAAAACTTTTGCGACCTTCTCTCCAAGCATGGTCTGTGTTGATTTATACTGCTTGACCCTGTAATTTTTGCTTTTATTACACCTGTTTGTTGTGCTAAAAGCAGAACCACTTAACGGTTTTTTATATAAACCCACATAAAGGAGTCTGTCATGTCTGCAAATAATGATAATGCTGCCGCTGCTGTGATTGCATTTGTTTCCGGTGCCGTAATTGGTGCTGCTGCCGCTCTTTTGCTGGCTCCGGCGCCAGGCAGAGAAATACGTGGAAAACTTACAGATTTAGGGGAAACCGCAGCTGAACGTGTGAAACGCCTTGCGCGTGAAGCAAAATTCAGAGTTACCCCGAAAAGCAAAGGTGCCGGCTATGAATATGATGGAGGAGATGCCTGGATTTAGTTGAAATGGAACTTAAATACGGATCGACATCATTTTCTATAAAACTCCCGCCGGAACATCTGGCGGGGGTTATCGTTTCTTCCCCCAAAATTTCCGCTGAATCGCCCGCTGAAATAGTTAATACTGCCCTTGATAACTGCAATTGTGTCCTTTCCTCCTATAAGACTGGCGAAAAAGTCGTCATAGTTACTTCCGACATAACACGTTATACAGGAAGTGAAATATATCTGCCGCAATTGTTAGAGCGCCTGAACCGGCAGGGGATTTTGGATGATGATATTGAAATACTTATAGCTCTCGGGATTCATCGCAAGCAGACGGAACAGGAACATCAGAAGATACTCGGTCAACTTTACGGCAGGATCCGGGTTTCTGATCACGAGTGTGATGACACGGAGTCCCTCGCATTCATCGGTACTACAGTGAACGGGGTGGAAGTAAGCATTAACCGGAAGGCGGTTGAGGCGGATCACCTGATTCTGACCGGTACGGTCAGTTTCCATTATTTTGCCGGTTTTGGCGGTGGTCGAAAAAGTGTGCTTCCTGGCATAGCTAGTAGGAAAGCGTGTATGGCAAGCCACTTTGCCGTACTAAATCCAGGCGAAGGAACCGGTAAAAACCGGTTGGCGACCACTGGAAACCTGAGAGAAAATCCGGTTCACAATACTATGATGGAAGGGTGTGCCTTTGCTAAACCGGACTTTATTCTGAATACAGTGCTGACTGCGGACAAGAAAATAATTGCCGCCTTTGCCGGTGACTGGCGCGAAGCGCACGAGGCGGGTTGCTTATATTATCTTGCAAACTTTGCATATCCATTGCAGGAAAAAGCTGATCTGGTCATCGCTTCATGTGGGGGTTTTCCAAAGGACATCAATCTTATTCAGGCACACAAATCGATGGAGTATGCATCTAAGTCCATTAAAGATGGCGGAGTTATGATTCTGTTGGCTGAATGCCGTGACGGTTTTGGAAATAGTACATTTTTCAACTGGTTCAGGCACAAAAGCCTTGAAGAGTTTGAAGCGGGGTTGCGTGCCAATTATGAAATAAACGGTCAGACTGCCTACTCTCTGATGCAAAAAGCCCAGCGGTTCAAAATTATTCTTGTGTCGCAGTTTTCAGTCCAGCAGGTTGAGGAAATGGGGTTGATCCCGGCGCAGACCCTGGATGAAGCGATGAATCTGGCGAAAGGAATTTTGCCGACGGAATGGAGTTGTTATCTGATGCCGGAGGCCGGGACTGTATTGCCGATGGTGAGTTGTTTGCGGCAGTAGTGACTCGTCGCGCTTTATACCGAATGTCTTGCATGTTCTCAGAAAATAGAAAACGTCTGACAAACATTATTCCGTTTATGTCGGAATTTCTTACTTGTTACGACCAAGTGTATAACCGGAACCGTTATCAGGACATTAATTACAAATCCTGTAACAAGATCCAAATATTGGTCATTAGCAGATAAGAAAGGTACTGTAAGCGACGGGAAACGCCACTCAATAAAAATAAGCGCTGCATAGTTGAGTAGAATCAAAAAAAACATAACGATTCTGAGTGTATTTCTGAAAAGCAGAATAGAAAAACCTGCTGTTGACAGATAGAAATAACTGATGCTTCCCTTGGAGCCTCCTTTCAGCAACCAGCAGATGCTCAGAAAAAACAAGGTGAGGATGTATGCAGACTTGATGAGATGAATCCCACGGAGAGAAACCAAGTATATAACCAATATCAGGATTGCATACACGACAACAGTGGGGTTCAGGAAAGTGGAGGCAGCCAGTTGCGAGTTCATGGGCATGACGATCATGAAATAGCTGACGACAATCGCGATGCATAACATTCGGAAAGGTACGATCTGCGGCGGCAGTGGTTCTCCGTAGGTCAGGATTTTGGATATTTCTGAGAAAACTCTGTCCATACACTCTCCGCGTGCCCATATCCCGACATTCCGGGTAGAAAAACAGGATAATTGTTGGTTCAATTCAGAATAATTCCTACCCGCAAAGACTTTGCTGTTTGTACGACCCGTCCCTGAGAAACAATTACACCATCAGCTATTGCCATGGCGATTGAACTCTTTACGATTTTCCTGATATCGAGATGATAGGTTATTTTTCCAGACGTCGGAACTATCTCCCCTTTGTATTTGACCTCGCCGATCCCCAGCGCTCGCCCTTTTCCCTTGAAACCCTGCCATCCAAGATAAAAGCCCAGTAATTGGCATAGTCCATCAAGCGCCAGACTGCCCGGCATGATTGGGTCGTCTTTAAAATGGCAGGCGAAAAACCAGGCATCCGGCTGTACCTCAAACTCCGCCTCAACTTCACCATGTCCGTATTTGCCTCCGCTGCCGGATATCTTCGTAATGCAATCAAGCATGAGCATGTTTGGCAAGGGCAAGCGTGGATATGTGATGCCGTCCAGTTGGCCATTGCAGCATTGTAGAATTTCATCTTTGGTGAATGTGGTTTGGCAATGCACGATTTTGTTTACCTGCTTCTCAATCTATGAATTTTACAGTCATTGGTTTTCTTGACTTTTACCTTTTGGTAATGGATAGTTATCTAAATACAAGTGCTCAGGAACATTGTTAATTGCCTCGCTTGCACACCATTTGTTAAGACTTGGAGAACGTATGAAAATCCAAAAGAATAAAACCCGAGAACATCCCTCATCACACCGTGAAATCCCGGAAAAGGATTTGAATGAAATTACCAGAGCCGTTGGTGACGGGGTACGTGCTCAAAGCATTGAACTCCGAGCCAAAATGAGAGACAGCTTGATGGTTGAGCTGGCATCCGCACGAACACGTTTTTTGAACAATGCCGGTAAAAATGTTAAAGCCTAAACTGCTTGTGATAGCCGGGCCAAACGGCTCCGGAAAGACTACCTTCACCAATCAGGTTCTGCGCCATGACTGGTCGGAGGGGTGTCTGTTCATCAATCCCGATGAAATTGCAAAAAATGAATTCGGAGACTGGAACTCGCCGGAAGCGGTGCTCAAAGCGGCAAAACGCGCCCAGCAGCTTCGCGAAAGCTGCCTTCGGGAGGGTTCGAGCATGCTTCTGGAAACCGTCTTTTCAACCCAGGAAAAACTTGATTTTGTTCAAAGAGCACTACAGGCTGGGTTTTTTATCCGGTTTTTTTTTATCGGGACCGACAACCCGCTTATTAATGCCGCCCGTGTTGCACGGCGCGTCATCGCCGGTGGGCATGATGTTCCGATTACCAAGATAATCTCCCGTTATGACCGCTCAATGGGCAACAGCGTACTGGCAATGAACCTTGTTGACCGGGCATATGTCTATGACAACTCCATTTATGACAACGACCCGAAAAAACTTTTTCGCACGAAGGATGGCAAGGTTTTCAAATGCTACCGGGATCTGTCCCATCATGAGTGGGCAAAAATGATTTTTGAGATGCTGCCTTCCTGATTTAAATTCCCTACGATGCTGTTCACTCATGTGCACCATTATTCACCGTCAGCAGGAGCTCTCAGAATCCCCACCAGTTTGAACCTTTCGTATAACTCCCGCAATGGCAAGTGTTTCCTCTGAGCAAGATTTATTCTATTCTAACCGTACAGGTATCTAGCGACATTTTACCAGAGTTGTCACGAGCATTTACGCTATAACTATAGGATCCAGGTTTTGTTTCGATGATATCCACCTCTGAATAACAATACTTTTCATTGTCACATCTGAGATGATGCCATGCATCATGAAAATTTACGCTGAGAGATTTTAGTCCGGCATCATCCATTGCAAAAATAATTATTTTGAATGGCGTATTAGCTCGAAATGTCTGAATTGTTTTTTGGCTAATGGATCCATCATCGATCCAAAACAGTTTGTCTTTCATTGCTGTGGTGTTAATTATTCTGTTTGAGATATGTATCTGAACTACTGGAGCATAATTAGTTTTCTTTTTGAGAAAATTGACGCACGTTAGAGTCATAGTCAATATAAAGACAAGTAAAACAGGCACATAAAAAACTTGAGATTTTATAAGATCAGCATCTTCCTTGATTTTGAGCATTTTAAGTATTTTGAACCAAATAAGTACAAATCCGGCAAAAACTAAAAGTAGCTTGAAATCGCTTGGTACATATTTATCCGCAAGCAATAAAAGCTTATCCATAATACCTCTCCAACAATATTAAACACACACAATTGTCCTCACCCCAACAACCCCACCGCACTCAAAATATGCAGCATATCTTCGCCGGTTGTGCCGGGTTGCGCGGCAAAGTAGACAGTATGTTCATCAATATCCGGCACCCTTCTCTTATGCTCGGCAATCCCCTGGAAAGCGTATAGCTCACTTTCGGAATAGAGCTTCTCAAAGAGTTCCTTCAATTCTGTATTATCGTTCCAAGTAGCACGTTCCAGGTCATACAAGGGCGAAAGCCCCAGAGAGATGAATTCTACTCCTTCATTTCTAAAGGTCAGTGTAGCTTCAAAGTTTACGTGTTTAACGAAATTAAATTTTTTTGGTATCTCTTGCGATCCTGCTATGAACCGTTCGACGTTGGAATAGTAGCCGATAACCTTTCCTTGCCGGTAAATGGGACTGTAGAAGATATATCCAAGGAGCTTTTTGCCTTGGCGCAGAAAGAATGTTCGTACCCCCGGCTCTGCCTCAAAGGAAACCGGACGCAACAGCACCCGCAGTTCCTCCTTGTTCTTCTTACCACCCTTCCAACAGGTGGAAATTGCCTCCAGAGCGGCTCTGTTCATGGAGCTTAGCGGCTCTTCCTTCACAGTGATACCATAGCGCTGAGCGATATTACGGCTATTACGGATTATCTCGTACTTCTTACCCTTCAACTCAGGATCTATCCGGTTGAGCACGATGAAAGTTTCCAGTCCGAACCCGTTTACTGCAAGTCCGGCATTACGCAGCGCAGTTGCTGTTGGTTCGCTTATCTGCGCGGCGCAGGGGGAGTGTCCGTGTGCAAGACAGAAGGGAATGAAAGCCTCAGCCAGTCTTTCGGGAGTATCGGATACAGGATCAGCCACCATCAAGGCGGTTCCTTCATGTAGGACGTAGGCGAGGTAGCCATTGATTCCATCAACGGTGAACTGCTGGTACTGCTTTGCCATGGTCTCGTAGGCCAGCGAGAACGAACCCCACTGTTTCACCATCTCCAAGCGTGAGAGGTCAAGGCTACCTGCATGTTTTTCATCGCCAGCAGTTGTTTTTCGTTCCTGTTCACGTTTGTCAATGTAATCACCAAAAAGAAAGGTGAGTTCCGGGTATCCTATTGGTTTGACGGGATCAGTTTTGGTGAGACCCAATAGGTTTGAACGATCAAAAACAGGGTCGTCATACATCATGTAAGGTTCATAAATGGTCATGTTACGGTTAAGGAAAGATTGAAATCTGTCACCAGATTTGGAGTGGTCTTCGGTAAGTGCAATAATGTCAGTTTCCAATTTTGAAAGAATTGTATCCGTAATTTCGCCAACATTAGTCTGCCGTGAGGCGGTCATATTGTAGGTTTTGCCAAGCTCTCCTTGTTGTCGGATTGCCACCATCATACGGGCTATGTCATCGACCATTACAACGTCTTTGGTTGCACCACTTTTTCCCCGGACTGAGTAACGCAAGTCACTGGGTATTCCTCCACGGTCTCGCCATTCCCGCTCTATCAGAAGTTTCAGGAGGTGGTATATTTTGGCATATCCGTAGGTGGTTTTATCATTCTCAACCTCGCCTGTTTCGCTGTGACCCATGACGATGGAAGGACGGAGAATAGTCCAGGGAATGGTAGAGTTCCGCACCATATTTTCTGAACAGTACTTGCTTTCCTCGTAAGGATTTCTGAAGACAGGATTTGGAAGCAGCTCATCTTCATAAGCAATATCGTTATGGATACCGGCGACGTAAGCAGTGGATATGTGAAAAAAACGACCCGGTTTGATGCGGTCAGCAAGATTGAGGACGTTCCTCGCACCGTCAACATTGATGCTGAATATGCGCTGCCGCTTCTCTTCGTTAAAATCGGTGACCCCGGCTATATGCCAGAATTCATCAATTTTTTGGGGGAGGAGGAAGCCGTCCATGACCACATCCGGATTGGTGACATCGCCGGGAACAAAGGTCAGGCGGGGATCGCCATAGACATCGAGGATATCATCAGAAAGGGAAATGCGTTCTATGGTGTCGGGACGGGCCAGAGCGTAGACAGAAACATCAGGGCAGGTAGCAAACAACTCGCGCAAGAAGTGCTTGCCGACAAAGCCGGTACTGCCTGTTACGAAGAGGGTTTTATTCATACGCCACCCCCCGCTGAAACAGAAAGACCTCCGAGGTTTTGAAAACCTCGGAGGTCTGGGGGGGCGAATATGTGCTTGAGCTTACTCTGCGGTCTGCGGTCTGCGGTCTGCGG
>CAJBRY010000132.1 GCA_903958085.1 uncultured Geobacteraceae bacterium | reverse complement strand
CAGAAAATGATTCTCAAATTGATTTTCAAATTTTCAAGCGCCATGGTGGAGTGAAGGCTCAATTATGGGAAATAATTGCTGCAATAGATGAAGATGAAGCTATGAACCTTCTCACATATCTGCGATCTCTGAAATTCAGATCTGGAGCTGAAAAACTTGGTTGCAGTAATACCTCCCTGAATAAATAATATGAGCATAAGAAAGCATCCTACACAGCCAGGTGTTTGGCAGATTATAGTTAGTCAAGGGCGCAAGGGTAAACAGTTAGTGTATACCTTTGAATGCACAGAGGCCGAGGCACTGGTAAAGGATAAGCAGATTAACTCACTGATAAAAGGTGAGAGGTTAACGGTCTTTCCGACGATCCAAGAGGCTTTGCCTGATTATCTGATATACTACCAAACCATTGCCAGTCCTGGGATAGTAGATGACATGATTTCCGCAATGAAGCGGGTTTTGTTGCCGCACTTTGGAAAGTACCAGGCAGGTCATATAATCCCGACGTTGGTATATGGATACACAGCCAAAAGACTTAAAACGCCCATACCACGTACAAATAGGTGTATCGGCCATCGTACCATTCAAAAAGAACTTAACTACTTGTCTGCTATGTGTCGCTGGTTGCATTTAAATGGTATGGCAGATAAAATGCCACTTATCCCGAAACCGCCGAAAGCTAAAACACAGCCACAACGATTACAACAACCCCTCACGATGGAAGAAATGAACCGATTGCTCGATGAGATCCCAGGTAATAAGAAGGTGTTGGTATTACTCTATTCTGATGCTGGATTAAGAAGGAATGAGGCGTTGAACCTTAAACTTGAAGAAATAGACGAAGCAGGGGGGCGAATTACGATAAGGGGGAAGGGCGGGAAGGTGGTAGTATATCCCATTCTGACTAACAGACTTCAGACAGCAATCGAAGATGCAAAAAAAGAATCTGAGGGTGATTGGCTGATTGTTAATCCTGATACTGACCTTCCGTACCAAAGTATCAAAACTCTCTTGAAGCTTGCCAGCAAGAGAGCCGGAATAACGAAGAATGTCACTCATCATACATTAAGACATACATTCTCGACATTGCTTATGGAATCTGGTATAAGCACCGAAGTAAGGAGACTTCTTATGCGTCATTCGACATTATCTGCAACGGAACATTACACTCATGTTTCCCCCGGTTTTATGCAATCTCAAGCCGGAGCATTTTCAGATATGGTGAACACGTCTGAAAGTCTGAAAGTGAAAACACCTTAGAAACCGTTACGGGCGGTTAGCTCAGCTGGATAGAGTACAGGCCTCCGAAGCCTGGGGTCGTGCGTTCGAATCGCATACCGCCCACCAAATAAATTAGGCACTTGCAGCTATATTTTGCAGGTGCTTTTATGTTTGATATGATTGTGTAACCTCTAAATAGATATTTCAGAGTCAAATGTACTTCTGATTTTTTTTATCAGTTCTATCGGTGAAAAGGGTTTCTGAATAATTATTAGACCATCTGTTTTATTCACTAAATCTGCATGATATCCACTCATCATGAATACGAGTGCGTTTGGATTAATTGCTTTAATTTCTTTAAAAGTTGCAATACCATCTTTGCGTGGCATCACAACATCAAGGACAATCAATTGAACATTGTTGATATACTGTTTGAATTTTTCAACTGCTTCTTGCCCATCTTCTGCAATAATTACATTATATCCACACTCGCTTAGGTACTCACTCATAAATTCTCGCAATTCTAAGGAATCATCTGCGAGTAAAATAGTTTCATTTCCTTTGTATTTCTTAAATTTATCGTCCATGATAATTTCCATGCAATTCAACCAATATTTGGAGTTAATGGCATTAGATTTGATTATCTCTGGACTATTAATTGTTATCAGAAAATCGACTTCAAATATGATGGACGATGCAGATACATTTAATGCTTTTGCGAGTTCATAGATTGTTATAAGACTTGGTTGTTGTTTGCCTCCCTCAATATTTGAGATAAACGACCTGTCTACCGAACTTAACTCCGAAAGGCTGTCTTGTGAGAGGTTGCGTTCTTTTCGCAATCTTCTAATTACGGTGCCAAACGATTCTTCTATAGTCAAAACGACCCTCCACATTAAATTTATTTGCGCAAACTACCTGCATTATTAATCATTTGCTGTGGGTGATTACCTACAGGAATCAAATGTAATATAATGTATTTATTATCAATGTCAGTACAGTTATAAAAAACCTCATATTAAAAATAATAATCCCATCACAATGACAAAAAAGAAACCTGTAGCATATTTTCAATATTGAATTTTAAATTTTTTTAAGCATAGATAATAATTAGGTTATTAGAATTATCGGAGTAGAAAACAAATGTCTCTCATTGATTGCAATAAAGGTGCAGAAACAATATTGATTGTCGATGATGAGGTTTTGTTGCGAAAATTCTTTTCGGATATACTTGTATCTCAGGGATTTAATGTTATCTTGGCCGAAGATGGTGAGTGTGCCGTTGCAGAATATTTTGAAAAAGCTGACGAAATTGATATCGTGTTAATGGATATCACGATGCCTCGCAAAGACGGAATAACTGCGTACAAAGAAATCAAAGAGTTTGATGCTGATGCAAAAATATTGCTTATGAGTGCATATTCTAAGCTATCATTTGATGGTTTAGAAAATCTGAATTTTATACAGAAACCTATGTCTTTGGAAAAACTATATCAATCTATTAGGGATGTCCTTGATTTTGGCACATTGAAACCAGAAAATGTTTTAGCCTAACTCTGTGATATGCAGAACAGTTGCTGCCCTAATAAAGCCCCATCTGATGATTCAGAGGGGGCTTTGTTATAGCGATAAGACTTCTTCTTATATTAAAGTTTGAATGATGTACAAGCAACTGAAGCTCTTCGGTATCTCGGTGCTTTCAGATCAAGTCTTAACTAAATAGAACCAAGTCATTGATGGACCTTTGTCGTTCCGATTATATTTGTATTAGTTGGCACAGATGCGTTTAAAACGTTGACTGTGCTGGTCAGGTGGCTTGGCGCAAGGTGCAAATTTCTGCGGAAACATTTTTTCGGCTATCATAAATTTGTCGCATCCCCATTTCCCATGTCATTGACTTTCGTAATGACTTCCTTTATACTGGCCAACCTATGAAAAAATTTCGTATTTTTAGATATATTGTGTTCTCTCTTGCAGTCCTGCTGTATGCAATGCCATCAATTGCTAGCGAATCAGTTCAACCGCTATTGGCAGAGCTGATCAAGCCTAATGCCCCTTTACTCGATTCGTATGAAACTCCGGGTCTGGTGCCGGTAGAGGATTTGACTGTTAATCAATCTGAGGAGCCAGCACCTGTTGAAGCGCTATTTTCGCTTGAAGAACTACGGGTTTCAGGCAGCAACGAGAGTGAGCTTAAACTTCCAGACGCAGAACTCCCTCTCTCCGACATTCCACTTACCCTAAACAGCAAGGTTGAATATTTTCTTTACTATTTTCAGTCCGCAGGCAGACCGGCCTTCTCAAAATGGCTCTCCCGTTCCTCCAGATATATTCCTATGATGAAAGAAATTCTCAAACGAGAAAATATGCCGGAAGATCTGGTGTATGTTGCTATGATAGAGAGTGGCTTTCACATGCATGCCCGCTCCTGGGCTAATGCCGTTGGCCCATGGCAGTTCATTTCTGACACAGGCAGACGCTATGCCCTGCGCATAGACCAATGGATTGACGAGCGCAAAGATCCTGTAAAGGCAACCACCGCCGCGGCGCTATACCTTAAAGAACTATACGGACTCTTCAAAGGAGACTGGTATCTCGCGACTGCTGGCTACAATGCAGGTGAAAACAAGATTTTACGCGCAATGACAATGTATAACACCAGTGACTTCTGGGAGATGTCTCGCGGTTCCTATCTAAAGCGCGAAACCAAGGAATATGTTCCCAAACTGCTTGCGGCAGCAATAATCGCTAAAGATCCGGCACGTTACGGTTTTACAGACATAGCTTATCTGACACCGATCGAGTATGATACTGTTTCTTTAAATACACGGACCAATCTTGACCTTGTCGCTAAATTGAGCGGAACAACATATGAGACTATCAAGGAACTGAATCCTGATCTTCGACACTGGTGTACTCCACCTAATTATCCAAATTTTCAGCTGAAAATTCCTAAGGGTACCAAACAACAATTTGAAGTTGAATATGCAAAAGTTCCGGAAGATCAGCGTTTTACGGAACGAATCCTCTACAGTCGTTATCAGGCCAAAAAGAAGGATTCACTCAAGAGTTTGGCTCGCCGCTTCAGCACAACTCCTGCCGTTCTTGCAGAATTGAATGGCCTTAATTCCAAGAGTCGTATCGCCGGAAAATCACTGCTGGTTCCAGTAAAGCAGACCGTAGATTTTACCCATGAGGGCAGAACAGTCAAATCACTTGCTAAAGGCAGTTACGCAAAATATTACACCGTCAAGAATGGTGACACACTCAATTCTCTTTCCAAACGTTTCAATGTTTCAACCAAACTTCTGGCTGTATGGAATAATATCAAAACAAAGGTTGCTCTAAAGCCGGGTCGACGCATTATCATTGCAAAATTCACCGAAAAGAACGGTGAAATGGTTCCGGCTGAATCTAAGAGTTGACTCCCGTTTGTCTCACAAAGCATGAAAGGAATACCTGATGTATAACATTCTTATCTCCGCAGCCGCTGCGGTTGCTGTTCTGCTAATAATGATTCTTGTTCTCAAACTTTCATGGTGGGTCTCCCTCATTGTCGCCCTGATAGTATTCGGTCTGGTATTCGTGCTTTTTTCACGCATAACCATGAAGAAGGTAATGGCTTCCATCGAAGCAGCCGGCAGAGATTTGCAGGCTCAACCTCCGCGTTTTGAAAAAGCAATCCGCGAGCTTAAGGATGCCTTGCAGTACAGCAAGTGGCAGCTTTATGTAGAAGGACAACTCGAATCACAGATAGGTATGATCTACTACATGAAGCGAGACTTTTCCAACGCCTTCCCACATTTGGAAAAATCTTTCTTTAAAAACTGGGCAGCAACCGCAATGCTGGCTGTTTCTTACATGAAACGCCAGAAGAAGGACAAGATGATAAGCACCTTTGATAAAGCGGTGCAGTGGAATGGCAAAGAGTCACTGCTCTGGAGTTTATACGCCTACTGCATGAATGAGAGTGGAGAACCTGCTAGGGCTAAGGAAATTCTTGCCAAAGGCTTGAAGAAACTTCCAGGCGATGAAAAACTGAAAGATTGTCTTGATTGTTTGGAAAAAGGTAAGAAAATGAATATGCGAGCGTACGGTGATTTATGGTTTCAGTTCCATCTGGAAAGCCTTGGAGCGCTTCAGAAACATCAGATGGCATCTATGGGCGGTCGGATGCAACGCAGAATGACTGTCAGAAGGTAGTTAATTTGCCATTACCCTCACTTAACTATTTAAATTAGCTATCCGTTATTGCACTTATAGAAAAAGGAGTTTTTATGTCGACACACGCTCTGATGAAAGTTGATGACGCTTCAAAACATGATGAGCTGATCCAGTTGGTCAGCTTTATGTTGGCCGATGAAGAATATGGGGTTGAAGTTCTTAAAGTTCGTGAGATTATCCGCATGCCGACAATCACAAAAATGCCGAATGTGCCGCAGCATGTCGAAGGGATTATTAATCTGCGCGGCAAGGTTATTCCGATCATCTCCATGCGCAGGCGCTTTAATCTGATGGAAAGTGAGGATAGCAGTCAGACACGTATTATAATTATGGATGTAGCTGGCAGTCTTACCGGTTTTATTGTAGATGCAGTTTCAGAGGTTATCCGTATCCACAGCAGCGAGATTCAACCGCCACCTTCGATGGTGCTTTCCGGCGGAATCGGCCAGGAGTTCATAACCGGTGTATTCAATCACGCTGAGCGACTTCTGATCATAATGGATGTAGATAAGATGTTTTCAGATGATGAGCGGGACAGTTTTAGCTCTTTCTAGAAGTCTGTTGTTCATAGTTTGTATGAATTATGAGAGGGGACTCCGCTATGGAGTCACCTCTTTATTTTTTTTGTTGATTTAGATAATGAGCAGAGCAATTTGTA
Organism: uncultured Geobacteraceae bacterium; assembly: GCA_903958085.1. GTDB lineage: Bacteria > Desulfobacterota > Desulfuromonadia > Geobacterales > Pseudopelobacteraceae > JACRCG01. The sequence goes on along the minus strand of CAJBRY010000132.1, from coordinate 445 downwards.
AAATCCATCCGGTGTAGAGTCAAAAACAATAACCGGACGACCGATTCTTTGTTCCAACTCATACAACGAAACATCATCCAGAAACAACTCCTGGCCTTCTTTCAACATAACATCCGGTACCACCAGACACGAACCTATATTAAGTCCATTCATCGCGGCGATAATATCGTTTCCTACAACAAGACCGCTTACGGTTACATTAGCTCCGAACAACCTGTTTTCAATTGAAATTGGCACGAGATCAGCTCCGCACTTTACAGACAAACGTTGAAGAAAATCTCTTACAAATCCAAATGAAGATAGGCCGGTCACAACAGTTGCCCGAAACGAGCCCAGTTGTTTTGACCGGTGCACCACTCTGTCGGCTTCCTTCATAAAGAGCGGCACCATACCAACACCGTTTTCAATCTGCGGAAAATCACCGTATATTTTGATTGACGGAAAT
>CAJBRY010000131.1 GCA_903958085.1 uncultured Geobacteraceae bacterium | reverse complement strand
TGGCTGTTCCGATTCTTTTGGGCTGCATCGTTCTGCTGGTTCTGGTTCTGATTCCCGGAATAGGGGGCAGTGCCGGCGGAGCCTCACGCTGGATCAGGCTTCCCGGTTTTAATCTGCAACCTTCTGAAATCGCAAAAATTGCCCTGATTATGTACATGGCGTATTCTCTTGACAGAAAGCAGGAGAAGATCAAGCAGCTTGGACCCGGATTCGTTTCGTATATGCTTATTTTGCTTGTAATGCTGGGACTTTTGTTAAAGCAGCCGGACATGGGTTCGGCTCTGACTCTTGCGGCCGTCGCAATGGTTATGCTTTTTGCCGCAGGGACGCGCCTTGTGTATATTATTTCTATATTTTTGATGTCCATGCCGTTCATCTATTTTCTGATAATGAATGTAGCATACCGAAGACGCAGGATTACGGCATTTCTGCATCCATGGGACGATCCGCAAAACAGCGGTTTTCAGATCATTCAGTCCTGGCTTGCGCTCGGGACCGGTGGCGTGTTTGGGCAGGGATTAGGCGAAGGCAAACAGAAACTTTTTTATCTACCAGAGGCTCATACCGACTTTATTCTTGCGGTAATCGGTGAAGAATTAGGGTTTTTAGGCGTAATTGTGATTGTCGGCATGTTTTTTCTTCTGGTTCAGCGGGCAATGCGTATTGCTGTTGCCGCTACAGATCCGTTTGGGCGTTTCCTTGCTCTTGGCATTGCGGTGCTTTTCGGAATTGAAGCCTCTGTAAATATGGGCGTTGTCACAGGTCTGCTCCCGACCAAGGGACTGGCACTACCTTTTATCAGCTATGGAGGCAGTTCTCTGCTGATCAGCCTGTTTGCAGTAGGGATTCTGCTCAACATTTCATCAGGACTGAAGCTTTCTCCTGTCAGCCTGAAGGTGGAAAAATGAAACTTATCATAGCCGGTGGTGGTACAGGCGGACATCTATTCCCAGGCATTGCTGTTGCTGAAGAATTTCTGGCTCGTGATCAGGCAAATGAGGTGCTGTTTATCGGAACAGAACGGGGCATAGAGGCGAGAGCTGTTCCTGCCGCCGGCTATCAATTGGAGCTGATTTCCGCTGCCGGGATTCGCGGCAAGGGCACTTTTAGCCAGCTTAAAGGTGCAGCCATGATGATCTATGGTTACGCACAGTCGAGAAAAATACTTAAACATTTCTGCCCAGATATCGTTCTTGGGGTAGGTGGTTACGCTTCATTGCCAATGGTTCTCGCAGCAAAAGGAATGCAGGTTTCACGCTTCGTCCATGAACAAAATGCCATTCCAGGGCAGACAAATCGGCTCCTGGCACGTTTTGCAAATAAAGTTTTCATAACATTGGAAGAATCGGCAAAATATTTTCCGGCGTCATCAACCATGTTGACAGGCAATCCTCTCCGAAAACAGATTTTGGATATGGTTGAGATGGATATTCATCCTCACCTTAAAGACAAGAGTTTGGATGAGGCAGACGCTTTTAACATTTTTATTTTCGGAGGCAGTCAGGGGGCACACGCAATCAACAGAGCAATGTTAGATGCTCTGCCGCTACTTACAGATATTAAGTTGAAATTGTCAATAACTCACCAGACCGGCGAAAAAGAGTATCCGGAAGTCAGTGCGGCATACAGGGCAGCAGGCATGTCTGCTTTTGTGACTCAATTTATCAGCAACATGGCTGCTGAATATGCAAAAGCCGATCTTATAATATGTCGTGCGGGAGCAACCACAATTGCTGAAGTTACTGCCTGTGGAAAAACATGTCTCTTCATCCCTTTTCCTCACGCGGTAGACGACCACCAGCGGCGTAATGCAGAAGCACTATTAAAAAAGGATGCCTGTTTCATGATGCTGGAAAAGGAATTAAGCGGAAAAACCCTTGCAGAATCTATTCTTAATCTTGCAGATGATCCGGAACTTGTGCGTAAAACCGGTGATTTCGCATCAAGTCTGGCAAAGCTCGATGCAGCAAAGATAATTGTCGATGAGATGATAAAAACTTATAACGAACAATCCGCTAAGATAAAGGCTGCTTAGTGGATAAGAAAGCAGGACGCCATGTACGGTAGGATAGATAAAATTCACTTCGTAGGTATCGGTGGCATCGGCATGAGCGGTATCGCTGAAGTCCTTCTCAACCTCGGATACAAGGTTTCCGGCTCAGATTTACGCGGTTCCGACATCACTGAACGCCTGGCCGGACTTGGAGCTGAAATCTGTATCGGCCACAAGGCTGAAAATCTCAAAGATGTCGATGTGGTGGTGATTTCCTCAGCCGTGCATGACGACAATCCAGAGGTTATGGAGGCAAAGAAACTCCATGTTCCTGTCATTCCGCGTGCCGAAATGCTGGCGGAACTGATGCGAATGAAATACGGTATTGCCATTGCCGGTACTCACGGTAAAACTACGACAACGTCGATGGCGGCAGCCATTCTCGGCCATGCCGGCATTGATCCCACGATTGTTATCGGTGGCAAACTCAATGCAATAGGAACCAACGCCCAGATCGGACAGGGAAAGTTTCTGCTTGCAGAGGCCGATGAATCTGACGGTTCCTTTTTGCTACTGTCGCCGACCATCGCCGTAGTAACTAATATCGATGCCGACCATCTTGATCACTATTCCGGCATTGAAGAAATAAAGGATACTTTTGTTGAGTTCATAAACAAAGTTCCTTTTTACGGTCTAGCAGTACTTTGCCTGGATGACAAAAACATTAGAGAAATACTGCCACGGGTAAAAAAACGCTATATGACATACGGCCTGTCTGCTCAGGCTGACATCCGAGCGACTCACGTCAGGCATGAAGGTTTTCAGACCTCCTTTGTCGCTCATTTCAAAGGCTACCGATTGGGTGAAATCACCTTTGCCATGCCGGGGCCACACAATGTCCTGAACGCTATGGCCTGTATCGCAGTAGCTCTCGAACTTGACGTCCCATTTACTGCTATTCAGGAAGGATTTGCTGCCTTTAGTGGTGTCGGTAGACGTTTCACAGTCAAGGGGGAACCAAAGGGAATCATGGTAGTTGATGATTACGGTCATCACCCGGCTGAAATCAAGGCCACACTTGCAGCAGCAAGACAGGGTTGGCCGGAACGTCGCATCATAGCCGCCTTCCAGCCGCATCGCTATACTCGCACTCATGAGCTGTTCAGTGAGTTTGTTACTGCATTCTATGATGCCGACGTCCTGATCTTGACAGATGTGTATGCTGCAGGTGAGCAACCGATTGAGGGCGCAACAGCTGAACGCCTTGCGACGGAAATACGCCGACATGGACAAAAGGATGTAACCTGGATTGCCGACCGTGAACTGATTCCAGCTCATCTTATAGAAGTTGTCAGGGAGGGCGATATTGTCATAACACTTGGTGCCGGAAATATCTGGCAGCAGGGGGAGGCTTTGGTCAAACTGATTGGAGAAAAAGGCTGAATACTTCAGCAAATATTATGCGTGGTAAATTACTGCGCGACGAACCGATGAGTCTGCACACCTCGCTGAAGGTTGGAGGTACAGCCGATCTTTATGCCGTTCCTGAGGATGCAGAGGACCTGGAGCAGTTGTTGAACTGGCTTGCAGAGCGTAATATTCCCTGGTTGACTATTGGCAGGGGATATAATCTGCTGGTCAGTGACAAGGGTGTACGTGGGGCAGTCATATCTCTTGAATGCTTCAACCGGATTTCTAATACGGAAGATTTTCTTATCAGAGCAGAAGCCGGAGTTGAAAACCTGGCTGTTGTCCGTTTTGCACAGAATAATGGACTTGGTGGAATCGGCTTTATCTCAGGTATTCCCGGCACGATTGGCGGCGCAATAAAAATGAACGCTGGAGCGTACGGTGAGGGAATTCTCGAACGGACGGCCTACCTTACTATTTTGCGTAACGGGATCATTTCTGACTTTCGCCTGGATCAACTTGATTATGGTTATCGTCACCTGAATTTGAAGGATGGCGATATCGTGCTGGCTGCCACATTCAGACTGGAAAAACGAGATCCGCTGCAAACGGAAGATGAAATTAGAAGAGACACAGAACTTCGCCGTTCCAAACACAATGTAGGCTATCCAAGCGCAGGATCATTCTTCAAAAATCCTGCTGGGCAGGCAGCATGGAGATTGATTGATGCTGCTGGAATGCGTGGAGCAAAAGTCGGTGGTGCGCAGGTTTCAGAAGTTCACAGTAACTTTCTTCTCAACATTGGAGGCGCCACTGCAAGCGATTTCTTAAATCTGGCAACTGCCGTAAAAAATGCTGTTTTTGCAACATCTTGCGTGACACTTGAGGAAGAAGTGCGTATAGTGGGCGAAATTTAACCATGCCTTATCACCCTGAAAAACTGTTCAGGAAGGTTTCAGATGATGAAATCTAAAAAAATTGGTGTACTGTTTGGTGGTCTTTCGGCTGAGCGTGAGGTCTCCCTGAAGAGCGGTGCAGCTGTTCATTGCGCACTCATAACACAAGGGTATGACGCTGTTGCCATAGATGTCGGACGTGATATTGCCGATGTATTGAAGCGTGAGCGGATTGAAGCTGCATTTATTGCGCTTCATGGACGCTACGGTGAAGATGGATGCGTGCAGGGTCTGCTGGAGTTGCTCCAGATTCCGTACACCGGATCGGGCGTTCTTGCCAGTGCTCTCGCCATGCATAAGCTTTACAGCAAGCAGGCTTTTGCGGCCACAGGTATTCTGACTGCGCCCTTCTGCTGTTTCCGCCGAAATGAAGTTGTTTCTCTGAAAGAGCTTCCGTTTGGCCTGCCGCTCGTTGTGAAGCCGGTTCAGGAAGGTTCATCGGTCGGCGTATCTATAGTCAAAGAAGAGAGTCAACTGGCAGAGGCACTTGCGCTTGCGTTCCTCCATGATGACGAAATTCTGGTTGAACAGTATATAAAAGGACAGGAAGTTCAGGTCGGCATACTTGATGGCGGTCCGGTCGGTGCCATCGAAATTGTTCCAAAAAATGAATTTTACGATTTTGAGTCTAAATATACCGATGGTATGGCTGAACATATTTTCCCAGCGCGCCTCGAACCTGCACTGTATGAGAAAGCACAGAAGGTCGGATTGGCTGCTCACAACGCTTTGGGGTGCAAGGGATACAGCCGCGTCGACCTGTTGATAACGGATGCCGGTGACTGTTATGTGTTGGAAGTTAATACATTGCCAGGAATGACCTCCTTGTCGCTTCTGCCGGAAATTGCGACAAAAGGGGCAGGTCTCTCATTTGAGGCGCTTGTTTCAAAAATTATTGAGTCCGCTTCACTTTCGATAAAGGTAAACTGATTTCGTGCGCGACTTCGCAAACTCTTCATATCAGAGAAAAAAGGTTGCACCAAACAAGGTCAAAATTCAGCGTAAACCGCTTGATTTAGGAAAATACCTGCGACCTCTTAAGGCGGTTGTATTTGGTTTTGCAATACTTGCCCTAACAGGCGCGTTTTCTTACGGATGTTACAAAGCAGTTTCAAGCGTAACACTTTTTTCTTTAAAGAATATTGAAGTTTCAAGAACTAAACACCTGACCAGGGACGAGATACTCGGACTGTCTGGAGTAGAGCCTGGCAAAGATATGCTCAGGATGAATCTGAAATTGATGGGCGAATCGCTGCTGCAGAATCCGTGGGTCGAGACGGTGCGTATTAATAGATATTTTCCGGATTCTGTTTCAATTTCAATCACTGAACGTGAACCTGTAGCGATTGTAAATATGGGGTTCATATATTATCTCGACAGGAAGGGGAACGTTTTTAAGGTTCTCAACCAGGGAGACAAGCTTGATTTTCCAGTGATAACCGGCTTTAGTGAAGAAGAGATAGGTGCTGATCCTAAAGGTACCAGGGAGGCGCTTGTATCATCCTGTGATCTTCTGAAGATATTACGCGAAAAAGGTGCATTTATCCTTGCGGATGTATCAGAGATTCATTACGATAAGGGCTATGGCTTTACGCTGTTCACCGCCTCCGGTGCACTTCCTGTAAAAGTCGGTTCTGGAGATTTTCCCGCTAAAGTAGAGCGGTTTGCTCGTATTTATCGTGATTTGATGGTGCAATTGCCGACAATTCATTATATTGATCTTGATTACAATGACAAAATAATCGTCAAAAAAAGCTAGTTCTTACATTATTATTTTAGCAGGGGGAGTTGTATGTCAGCAACAAAGCGGGATAACCTGATCGTCGGACTGGACATAGGCACTACCAAGATTTGTGCAATCGTAGGTAATGTCACAGAAGAAGGTATTGATATAGTTGGAATTGGAACCAGTCCGTCAAGCGGTCTCCGCAAAGGTGTAGTAATCAACATTGAAAGCACCGTGGGGGCAATCCGAAAAGCTATTGAAGAAGCAGAATTGATGGCAGGTTGCGAGATAAAATCTGTATATGCAGGTATTGCCGGTGGGCATATAAAGGGGCTAAACTCTAACGGTGTCATCGCGATAAAAAATCGTGAGGTTTCGCAGGAGGATGTAAGGCGGGTAATTGACGCTGCCAAAGCAATCAGCATTCCAATGGACCGCGAGGTTTTACATATTCTGCCCCAAGAATTCATCATTGATGAACAGGATGGTATTCGTGAACCACTTGGCATGAGCGGGGTAAGACTTGAAGCAAAAGTGCATATCGTCACCGGAGCGGTGGCGAGTGCTCAAAATATAGTCAAATCCTGCAACCGCGCTGGCCTGGATGTTGCCGACATTGTGCTGGAGCAATTGGCTTCATCACATGCGGTCCTTTCCGAAGATGAAAAAGAGTTGGGCGTATGTATGGTGGATATCGGTGGAGGCACAACCGATATAGCTATTTTTGCTGACGGAGCAATAAAGTATACTTCAGTAATATCTCTGGGGGGAAACCAACTGACGAACGATATTGCAGTAGGGCTTCGGACTCCGTTTGCTGAAGCCGAAAAAATCAAGCAGAAATATGGTTGCTGTCTGTCTGCACTGGTTGGCAAAGAGGACAAAATTGAAGTGCCAAGCGTTGGTGGTCGTAAGCCACGCGAACTGTCGCGCAATGTTCTATGCGAAATTCTAGGCCCCCGGATGGAGGAGATTTTCTCTCTTGTCAATCGTGAAATAATAAAATCAGGACTTGAAGACTCAATTGCGTCAGGCGTAGTTATAACAGGTGGATCGAGTATTCTTGAAGGGATACCGGAGTTGGCCGAACAGATTTTCAATTTACCGGTGAGGCGCGGACTTCCGCAAAAAATAGGTGGACTGACAGATGTTGTAAAGTCACCTGTGTATGCTACAGGCGTTGGATTGGTTGTGTATGGAAGCCGCAACTCCGGCTCGATGGAACTGGCGATTGGAAAATCAGATGAAAGGCTTTTTGGATCTGTATTCGGTCGAATGAAGAGTTGGTTTAAAGAGTTTTTCTAATAATTACAGTGTTTTGTGTGATTATGGCCGTTTGCCTTTCGATTGGTAAGCGGCCTTTTTGTTTGCAGCAACTTAATCAATTTGAACATTATATCAGTAACAATCTCCTAACACTCTGTTTTTTAAAGACACCTATTTCAAGAGAAAAATAAATATTTTTTTCCTTTGATTCTTGCTTAAATTGAGGTTACATTTCCGTCACTCAAAAGCTGATTTAGGTTGAAAAAAATACAGGGGGAAATATTTTATGTTTGAGTTTGATGAAACAATTGAGCAGAGTGCAGTTATCAAAGTAATTGGTGTCGGTGGTGGCGGAGGAAACGCCGTAAATACCATGATTTCCAGTTCCATTCATAAAGTAGACTTTATTGTTGCCAATACTGATGCCCAGTCTCTGCGCACATCAAAAGCGCCTGTAAAACTGCAGCTCGGCAGAGAATTGACTAAGGGGCTTGGAGCCGGTTCGAAACCTGAAGTCGGTACTGCGGCTGCTCTTGAAAACAAGGGGCAGCTGGTAGAAGCGATCAAGGGCGCTGATCTTGTTTTCATTACGGCTGGAATGGGTGGCGGTACCGGCACCGGTGCAGCGCCTGTCATCGCTGAAGCAGCACGTGAAACCGGTGTCTTAACTGTCGGCGTTGTTACAAAGCCTTTTACATACGAGGGTAAAGCACGTTCGCACTTCGCAGAACAGGGTATTTTAGAGCTGAAAAAACATGTCGACTCTTTGATTATCATTCCGAATGATCGTCTCATCGGTCTTGCCAGCAAAAATATGCCTCTTTTCGATGCCTTCAAGCCTGCTGATGATGTACTCCGTCAGGCTGTTCAGGGAATATCCGAGTTAATCACCTCTACGGGACTTATGAATCTTGACTTTGCTGATGTTAAAACAGTCATGAGTGTACGCGGCATGGCCATGATGGGAATAGGACTTGGGAGTGGCGATAATCGTGCGGCAGATGCTGTCAATAACGCAATTTCAAGTCCACTGCTTGAAGACAACGACATTTCTGGTGCAAAAGGTGTGCTGGTAAACATCACCGGATCAAACGCCATGACCATGGACGACTTCAACACTGTAAACCGCATTGTGCATGAAAAAGTACACGAAGAAGCCAATATCAAAATCGGTGTTGTTCGCGACGATGAAATGGGTGACACTATCAAGGTAACTGTAATTGCTACAGGTTTCGGTGATCGTTTTGATACGGAGAAAGGACATGGCTATCGTCGTCAGAGCTTGACTCTTGCCGACAAGCATCATGGTCATTCGACTCCGTCAGTCTCTCTTGATCGTCCAACTTTTCAACGTGATCGTGAAAGAACTGAAAATGTAACTCGTCTTCGTCCTGCTGTATCTTTCATTGAAGAGGATGAGGATCAATATGACATCCCGACGTTTTTACGCAAATCAGTAGATTAGATCAGCTGCTTACCGAAAGGGGCAGACCAAAACGGTTTGCCCCTTTTTTTGTTGAATGTTGCCTCGCGGCACGAAAAACTAAAGAAACAATGAAAGGTAGACGCTCATGGCACTGGCAGAAAAAGGAAACATGGTAACAATCAATTTTACCGGTACACTTGAAGATGGAACCGTATTCGACTCTACTCTCGAAGGATTTGGCTGTGATGATGAAGATTGCTGCGAAGACGGTTGTGAGGATGGAGAATGTGATGACGGTGGATGCGGTTGCGGTGGACACGAAAGCGGTCCGATGACCTTTGTTCTTGGAGAGGAAATTCTGTTTCCCCAGATTGACGCTGCAATCGTTGGCATGGCGCCTGGCGAGAAAAAAACCGTTAAAATTGCTGCAGCTGACGCATTTGGCGAATATGACAAAGATAAGGTATTCACTGTCCCACGAAGTGATTTACCTGAAGATCTGATTCCTGAAGTAGGTGATGAGCTCAGTCTTTCAAATGAAGATGATGAAGAGTTAGAGGTTGTCGTGCTTGAGGTAAAAGATGATCAGGTGACTTTTGACGCGAACCACCCGCTTGCTGGTGAAAACGTCTCTTTTGACATTGAGCTGGTAAGCATTCAGTAGTCCAGATACGCGCTATACTGGTACACAAAAAACGGCTGTAAGGCCGTTTTTTGTGTTTATACTAAATCGAAGTTATTCTGATACGCCATTAAAGTATTAATCATCAGCGCGGCTACCGTCATTCTGCCGACACCGCCGGGTACCGGTGTAATCCATGAACATTTTTTACTGACATTTTCAAAATCCACATCACCCACAATCTTGCCGTTTTCAAGGCGATTTATACCGACATCAATCATCACAACCCCATCTTTGACCATATCCTCAGTAACAAATCCAGGGATACCCACCGCCACAACAATAATATCCGCCCGGCGTGTTTCATCAAGCAGGAGCTCACGGGGAGTTTCAATATGGCTAAGTGTAACAGTGGCATTGCCTATTTCAAAATCGTTGGAAAGCATGATTGAGATTGGCTTGCCTACTATGTTTGACCTGCCGATAACCACGCAATGCTTGGCTTTGACAGGAATTTCGTAAAACTGGAGCAACTTGCAGATACCGTAGGCTGTGGCAGGCCTGAACGCTTTTTGTCCAAGAGTCATTCTGCCAAAATTTGTGGGATGAAAGCCGTCGATGTCTTTGTGCGGATCAATGGCATTAATAATATTCTGTGGATTGATATGTTTAGGCACCGGCAACTGTACTATCAAGCCATCAGTGGCATGGTCGGCATTTATGGACGCAATTTTTGCCAGTAGTTCTTCTTCTGATATGCTTTCCGGAAAACGAAGCAGAGCGCTTTCAAAACCGGCCTTCTCACACGACTTAATCTTAGATTTTACATACGATTCGCTCGGAGCATGTTCACCAACCAGGATTACTGTCATGTGCGGCTTACGGAGTCCGGAATCCACATAACCGGCAACCCGTCTGGATATGTCTGCAATAAGACTTTCAGCACATAATTTTCCATCCAGTAACTTCATAGCATTTGTTCCTATTCAGTACGTTTGGTTACTTCGATCAAATGATAACCGAACTGGGTCTGAACAGGTCCGAGAACTTTTCCAACTTCGCCGGAGAATACGACGGTATCAAACTCTTTAACCATTTGTCCTGGGCCGAATTCCCCCAGGCTGCCTCCATCTCTACCTGAAGGGCATGTTGAATGCTGTTTGGCACATGCAGCAAAGTCCTCGCCTCCTTCGATTTTTGTTTTCAGTTCTTCACAGGCTTCCTTTGTTGCCACGAGGATGTGGCGTGCTGATGCTCTTGCCATTGTAAAACTCCTGAATAAATTTATTTGCTGCACATAATATGACTCTCTTTTGACACTAAAGCCACCAATAGTCAATATGTCAATCAGGCGCTGTCGCAGCAAGATTCGCTAGATAGCGAGCCCAAATTTCTTGCGGATTTCCCGTGCGCAGCCATAGTTTCTGACAACATAGTCAGCTGTTTCACAGATGACTGCACATTCTTCAGCAGTTGTGAGTTTTATCTCCCTTGTCTTATCAATATTAAACTGATGCATTTCTTCCGTTAAATTGGCATTAATTGTTTCGATGCGCTTTATTTCGGTTAACAGGCTTTCGATAATATGTTCGTGAGTAGCCGTAGACTCGCAGGGATTTTTTCTATTACCATCAAGCCAGTTCACTGCCATCGTAATAATGCCATCCATGAGCAAACCTCTAAAAGTGGATATAGTTACAATTTCCAAACTCTAATGTCAAAAACAGATACTGCGACTAATCTCCCAAATTTTGATCAGTTATAAAACTTCACTATTCAAGGGTCAAGTACGTCGATGATTTTTGAATAAACATTCAAGAAAGCCAACAAATAAGACTAAAAGAATCTTTTTGTGTTGACTGGCTTGAGTCTCAAGGAATACAATAATACAAAAATAATTTTTGTGCTGTTTCAGTATCATTTTTGATTTATCGGTACAGGAGATTATATGAAAAAAACTTGTTCTTCTCTGGTATGTTTGTGGCTGTTAGCAACTACATTCTCATCTGCTCTGGCTGCCGATGTAACAGTTGACTCAAGCATTTTGGCTGGTTTTGCCAAACGAGATGTTTCAGGTGCATCAAAGGAGAAACTTGTCCCGGCGACTCAATTTCTTGGACTTACTGCCTACAAACTCCTAGACGGTAGCCTTTCTGCCCACTTCTATGGGTGGGGAAGGACCGACTTTGCTGATAAAAGCTATAATGACGCCAAAACAACTGGAAGTCTCACTTACGGTTATCTGCAATATGGATTTAATAATGCGAACTCCAACGTACGTGCAGGTCGGTTATTTGTCCGTGAAGGCATTATCAATGAGCAGATTGACGGTTTAAGTTTCAGAGCAGGCCTGCCGATGGGACTTGGCTTGTCGGCTTTCGGCGGAGCCCCAGTCCATAATGTACATATTAACGGCGAGAACAGTGATGGTAAGGGAGACAGCATCTATGGCGGTCGAGTTAATTACCGCTACAAGGGTCTGCTTGAGATCGGGCTTTCCGGAGTCTATGAAAGTGATGCACCTGCAATGCTGACACACAGCACCGGTGACTACCGAAAGATCGGGGGTGATCTCTGGTTCACTCCCTTAAATGCTGTTGATCTCATTGGACACAGTAGCTACAACCCTGAAACCCAAAGTTTTGCCGAACACACCTATATGTTGAATGTTAAACCGATACGTCACCTTGTGCTGACGGGTGAATTCAACGAACATCACGAACAGAGCTATCTGTATTCATGGACAATGTTCTCTGCTGCCCTTAACCCCAATGACAAATCCAGGTCATTGGGCATTAGCGCCTCATATCAAGTTGGGAATAACCTTGAAATATCAACTGACTACAAACGTTTTACCCGTGAATTCGGTTCTGCTGACCGCACAGGTGGTGATGCGCGTGTAAAATACAAAGACAATGCGATTCGCGGCGGTATAGGCTATCACTATCTGAATGCAGGAGAAGGCTTTGCTATTGGTGCCAATCCATCCGCATCATACCATGAAGTGCGTTGCTACATAATGCACGATAGCAAGAGCTACTTCACCGCGGTTGATCTGCTTAGCGACATTTTTAAAGAAAAAATTTACGGACAGGGCAGTTCCTGGGAAGCGGTTACTACGCTCGGATATCATCTTACCTCAACTCTGGCACTATCCGGTGACTTCAGCTATGGCAGAAACCAGCAATTCACAGAGGAAGCCAAAGCTCTTCTCCGTTTGACCTACAACATGCCATACACAGGTATTGGGGGGAATAAATGAAAAATATATATATCATGCTGCATTTTCTGACGCTTATCCTGCTGGTTTTGATCATGGGATCCTGCTCCCAGATGCGAACTATCCCAGGCCTTCCTGCCACTCACCCTCAAGCGCTTGCTTTAGGCCAACAGGTTGATTGTGCCGAATGCCATGAAGATCAGCAAAAGGGTAGCATGAAGGCATTCAATTCATTCAGTCACACCCCGTCTTTCATAAAAAATCACCGTTTCTACGCTGCTTCGGATGACCGTCTCTGCTCCACCTGTCACAAAAGTTCCTTCTGTAATGACTGCCACACCAATAAAGTTGAAATGAAGCCATCCATCCGTTATGGAAACCGGCCGGATCGTGAATTTCAGCATCGCGGCAACTACATAACCCTTCACAAAATTGAAGGAAAACTTGATCCGGCCAGTTGCTATCGCTGTCATGGCAGAGCAAATAACGAACGCTGTGTGGCTTGTCATAAATAGGAGTAATTAAATGCTAAAATATAATAAAATTCTGACATTACTCCTATTGGCAAGCATCTGGGGATGCAGCAGCGCCAATGACAAAAGCATCATCCTTGATGCTAGCGGAAAACATCCTGCCGGTTGGGCTGTGGCTACGACCGGTGGCTTACATCCGGCTGTCTTTAGGGCGAATCAGAGTGCATGTGTTGAATGCCATGGGAGCGCTACAGACCCAATTACAAGTGGTGGAATAAGTGGTGTTAGTTGCTTCAGTTCATCTCGCAGCGGCATTGTATGTCACCCGGACGGCCCTTCAGGGCATCCTGTTGGCTGGAACGTGCCTGGCAGTCATGGTGCTGCTGCTAAGGCGGTGCGTGGTTTTATCTATTGCACAGAGTGTCATGGAACACCTTTTTCCGGCGGAATAGCTATTTCGTGCTTTAGATGTCACACCACGGCTCCTCATCCCGCCGCTCCATGGCGAGGAACTACCGCAAGCGGTACTACACACACATCAACAAATGAGACTAATGCACCTGAATGTGCCCACTGCCACATGAACGGCCAGCGCCTTGCGGTACCGCAGTCAGTGCCTATAGGGGCAGCACCGGGTTGCTTTAACAATACACTATGTCATGGGGCAACCCATCCTGCAGGCTGGAATCTTCCAGCAAACCATGGTGCTACCGCAAAAGCTCCGCCTGACCCATCCCACGGCTTCAGCTATTGTATTCAGTGTCACAACTCTAATTACGTTGGTGGTCCGGCAAAATCATGTAAAGCCTGCCATACGTCCGCCCCTCATCCCGCCGCCCCATGGAGAGGAACTACCGCAAGCGGCACGACACACACAACGACTAATGAGGCTAATGCACCCGAATGCAGCCGTTGTCACGCTGGCGGTGCAAAACTGGCTACACCCGGCAACATATTGACTGGTGCAACCTGTTTCAACAACACACTCTGTCATGGGGCAGGCCATCCTGCAGGGTGGAATCTTCCAGCAAGCCATGGTGCTGCGGCCAAAGTTGCGCCGGACGCATCCCACGGCTTCAGCTATTGCATTCAGTGTCATAACTCTAATTACGTTGCTGGTCCGGCAAAATCATGTAAAGCCTGCCACACATCGGCTCCTCATCCCGCCGCCCCATGGAGAGGAACTACCGCAAGCGGTACGACACACACAAATACTAATGAGGCTAATGTACTCGAATGCAGCCGTTGTCACGCAGGCGGTGCGAAACTGTCAACTCCGGGCAACATAATGACTGGCGCAACCTGTTTCAACAATACACTCTGTCATGGGACAAAAACTTCGCACTCGTTTCCGTACCCTGGTTCTCTTCATAAGAGTTCGACAGTCGGATGCAGCTCATGTCATATTCTGGGCACAAGTGCAAGCTCATATCCTGCTGCTGCAAACAGGCCGCCGGACTGTAAAAGTTGTCACAGGCTATCCACCGCTGCAAGCATAGCACAGATGTCAGGTTGTTCAGATTGTCATGGCGACCCTGCAACTGGAAGACCAAACGGCACTGTTTTTCCAAACATTGACAAACGCCACTCAAGTCCAAGTGAACACAAAGTTGCCTGCACCACGTGTCATGCTGGCGGCGGAACAGGCACAGCCAGTCACGGCAACAGTAATAACTCTGTTAAAACGTTCGCAAATGTAATTTTGAATGGAACGGCATCAGGAATGAATATTGTTCGCAGTTCAAGTACAGGTAGGATAACGTGTACTGGTGCCTGTCACGGAGAGTCGCACAACGGTAGTACATGGTAGAAATGGAGCTTAATTTCATTGCACTTGGAGAGCCGGCTCACTCAGCGCAGCCAGTTGCTCCCGTAATTCCAGAATATGCTCACCCCAGTAGCGGGTGGTGTTGAACCAGAAAAATGTATGCGGGAAAAGCGGGTCCTGCCAGCGTCTTGCCAGCCATGCGCTATAATGCAGCATTCGAAGGGTTCTCAGTGATTCAATCAGTAGCAATTCTTTGGCATCAAAGTCGTTAAACTCGCGATAACCCTCCAGAAGCGAATCCAGTTGAGCTAGTTGCCTTGGCCGCTCACCGGAAAACATCATCCAAAAATCCTGCACTGCCGGTGCCATTCTGGCATCATCAAAATCAACAAAGTGCGGAGCATTGTCGCGCCAGAGAATATTTCCAGCATGACAATCGCCGTGCGTCCGGATTATGCGGACTTCACCGACAGCATCCAGAATTTTGTCGATAGCCTCCAGCAGTTGTCCGGTTACAGCGACGTAACTGGCCCGATACTCGTCAGGAATAAAACTTTCCTCAATAAGGCGCACACTGTTTGTGCCAAAACTTTCTCTATCCAGGGTCGGGCGATGAGTAAACGGCTTTACCGCGCCTGCAGCATGAATTCTGCCAAGTAATCTGCCGAGAATTTTCAGATTATCAAGGTTGTCAAACTCAGGAGCATGGCCACCCTGCCTGGGATACAAGGCAAAATGAAATTGATCAAATTGCCGCAGCGACTTTCCATGGGCATCCTTAACAGGTGCAACAATTGGCAACTCATGTTCTACCAGTTCAAAGCAGAAATCATGCTCCTCCTGAATCTGCTCGACACTCCAGCGGTCCGGACGATAAAATTTAGCAATCAGTGGTTGCGCGTCTTCAATTCCGACCTGATAAACCCTGTTCTCGTAGCTGTTGAGCGCAAACACTCTGCAATCACATGGAAATCCCTGGCTTTCAATAGCGTCCATTACCAGGGTCGGTGTCAGAAGTTGAAATGGGTGGCTACATTCGCTCATTGATGTCATCCTGCTGGAAGATTTTAGTGTATAAGTGTCTTCCAAGATACTAGGTTATTGCAGGTTTGTATGCTAGATTCTCTCTGCTTGTCAATGCTCTAAACTATCGTGAAAACAATTCATTAAAAAATACCGGGACTTTATTCGATGAATAGTTTTACGCCAAATGGACTGATAGTTGCTCATCACGGAATTTCGGTTGAGGTTCTGTTTGAAAACGGTGTCCGCAGAATGGTGAGGGTCAAGCGTAGCTCCGGGCACGTAGTCGGCGACAGCGTTGCTGTTACCGGCGAGGTGTTGAAACGTCAGGAGCGCCGTACTGAACTGCGACGGCGAGATGCCCGAGGCGGCGTTCATCTGGTGGCTGCAAACCTTGATGTCCTGGGCATCGTAGTGGCACCTTTGTCACCGGGCGGGTTTGTTGACAGGGCAATCGTGGCTGCGCGCTCAGCTGATCTGCAACCTTTTCTGGTTGTCAACAAATGTGATCTTGAAGGAACCGACCAGTTATTGGCTGAATTGAACAAGCTTTACAGCAGCTCGGTTCCGATTTTCCCCATAAGTGCTATCAAACATGCCGGACTGGCCCCGCTGCAGGAGTATTTCAGCAAAGGGCATCGCGGTGCCTTTGTAGGCACAACAGGAGTCGGCAAAAGTTCTTTGTTGAATGCACTCTGTCCGGATATTGATCTTAAAGTCGGCAGCGTCAGCGAATACAAAAATATGGGAAGACACACCACGACCGTCTCGACCCTGCACGCCCTGTCAGGTGGTGGTGAGCTGGTAGATACCCCTGGTTTCCGGGATTTCGGACTGGTAGATATTTCGGTTGAAGAACTGGCGGAATATTTCCCCGGCTTCGAAGATCACCGTGATGCAGCTTGTAAATTCCGCAATTGTCGCCATCGGACCGAACCGGGATGTGCAGTGCTGCAATTCGTCGAACAGGGAAAAATCGCGGCAGAGCGCTATGCTACCTATATGGAAATTCTTGGTGAAGTGGAAGGACTACAAGCGGCGGCAAGAAGCAGAGATTGGAAAAATTAGGCAGGTTACAGAGAGAAAAATATGATCAAAACAACTTATGTAATTGGGCATCGTAACCCGGATACGGACTCCATAGCTTCAGCCATTGGATACGCAGCGCTGAAAAGGGAGCAGGGAGACGAGACAGTAATCGCCGCAATGGCTGGCGCTCCAAATCCGCAAACCCGTTACATCCTTGATCGTCTCGGCATTGTAGACCCGCTTTTTCTGGCTGATGTTCAGCCAAAGGTGCGTGATACCATAAAACGTCAGCCAGTAACCGTTGACAGGCAGGCATCAGCATACGAAGCACTTGAACTTTTCAATAAAAGCGGCGTCAGGGTACTGCCGGTGATTGATGGCGACAATAAGCCATGCGGCATGTTGTCGCTTCTGCATCTTTCTGAAAGCTACCTTCTGCCTTCTCAGGACAAACTTCGGCAGGTCACTGCCAGCCTGTCAGGCTTAGCCAGAACTCTCTCAGGTAAATTTGAGAACGGAGCAAATGATGACACCTCTATAACTCTCAACCTGTTTATCGGTGCAATGCTGGAGGAATCCTTCAGCAGCAGGATCGAAGGCTTTGAGCCGCAGCAACTACTGATAATGACAGGTAACCGCCGTACTATTCAGCAGGCTGCCATAGAGCGCGGCGTTAAGGTGCTGGTAATTACAGGGGGGCATAAACTGGAAAACGGTCTGCTTGAGCTGGCGCAGAAGCATAATGTCTACGTGCTGTTAACACCTCATGATACTGCGACAGCGGCATGGTTGGCACGCCTTTCCACTCCGGTGTCTTGTCTTGCCGAACGCGAGTATGCTGAAATAGGTGTAGATAAATCGCTGAACGCTCTGCGCCAGAAGCTGCTTGGAGCAAATGTCTCTGCTGTGCTGGCTCTGGAAGGTGACGGCACCCTTGCCGGAGTGGCAACCAAATCATCATTACTGGCGCCTCTGCCTTATCGACTCATCCTTATGGATCACAATGAGCTTGGTCAGGCGGTGCCCGGAGCGGAGCTGGTAGAAATTGTTGAAGTGATCGATCACCATAAACTCGGCAACAGCCACTCTAACACCCCGATCTCGTTTATCACATCACCGGTTGGCAGTACCTGTACTCTCGTGGCCCGACGCTACCGTGAGTGCTGTATTGAACCTGACAAAAAGATTGCTGCCCTACTGCTGGCAGGTATACTTTCCGACACGGTAATCCTTAAATCCCCGACAACAACAGAAGCTGATCATCAAATGGCAGCCTGGCTGGAAGATCGCTCAGGTCTTGTGGCAGCAGATTTTGGTCGCGATATTTTTGCCGCCAGCAGTTCACTGAAAAACTATGGAACTGCCGATCGCGTGGTTGCAGCAGATTTCAAGCTGTTTACACATGAGAAATACAGTATCGGACTTGGTCAGGTAGAGGTGATAGGTTTTGACGAGTTTTACAGTATGAAAGAAGGGTTGCTGAAGGCTCTGGATGATATTAAACGGCGCGATAACCTCTTTATAGCCGGACTTATGATTACGGACATTACTACCGAAACTACACTCTTTCTGGTGGAGGGGCATACACGTATTGCCCACGTTATGGAATATCCGCAGCTTGAGCCACACCTGTATGAACTGAAAAATGTCATGTCGCGAAAAAAGCAGATGGTGCCGCATCTTTTGAAGATATTGGCTCGCGTGTGAGACAAGTTGTTTAGAGCCACCTCTATTGTTACAAGCACGGACTTTAGTAAAATTTCACAATCGTAACCACATCACAACCTGGACTCAGTCTTTTCCTGTTAAAATTCACCCAAACAGAAAAAGGAAAACCTACATGACTGCAACAACCAATCAAGAAGTTTCCTCGCTTGGTCGCATACATCCAGACTGACGTGGTAAGAAATTTGTGGACACATTTTTAAGAGCGGGTATTAGTACCCCTCAACGGAGGTGTTCATGTCAACGATCAGAAGGAAGTACACTCAGGAATTCAAAGATTCAGCAG
>CAJBRY010000130.1 GCA_903958085.1 uncultured Geobacteraceae bacterium | reverse complement strand
GTCTCCTTCTCCAAGTTCAGTGAATAGGTTACTCCATCAGGCAGCTTTTTGAGCAGGTCGTTGAGTTGCGCCCCGGTCATTTGTGAGATGTTCAGGTTAACATTCGCCACATTGGTTGCCGCGCTTACGCCCCACTTCTCGACTTCACCTAGCAGGTTGATTGGGGACTTCGGCGGCGTGCCAAACGGTTTTAATGTAGGGGTGGGAGGCGTGAGAATGCCTCCGAATGGGTTGGTTGGCGGATTGCCGCCGAATGGAACCACAGGAGCTGCAACAGTAGGAGGAGTTGGGGGCACTATCGGTGAAACGATTCCGCCACTCTGCGGAGTCGCGCCGGGCGTGAGCAAGATGGTCTGTTCAAGCTCTTTACCGGAGCCGAGTTTGCCTTTCAAACGCACCCACGCATCATCTTCGCTCTCGCCGGGCAGTGCTTGGAGCATCTCAAGTCCGCGTGAATCGATCGCGAGCTTTCCGGCGGCGCACAGGCGTAAAACCTTTTCCTTGGCGGCATTCCTGTTATGTGGGTAGACGATGACGATAACATGAAATGGACAGATTTAGAAGGCGATATGGTGAATGATTGTCTGTTTATTGATAAAAATAAAGATGGGAAATTTGCTGGTGCAGAGGATTTAAGTATTAAATGGGTGGATAATAATTCCGATGGGAAAGCGGATATGGAGTTTGTAGTTGAAAATGGCTCTCCCGACCGTAGGAATGCTTTCGATTGGAAAAGCAATATCATCATGATTTTGGATGAAGACCAAAACGGAATTTTCAAATACATAGATTGGAATTTGCTGGCTACGCGTGCGTGGGAACATAATGGACACAGCAATTTTTTTACTGATTATTCAGGAAATATACTTTTTACCAAAATTAGTGCTTCCTCGTTTCGTATTTCCGACTTGCGTTACAGCTGGGAAAACCCTTTTATGTTCTGGGATTTCGACCATGATGGTATGTCCGAGATGGCATTGCGCATGCTCGATATTCCTTACATTCGCGGCACTAAAGCAGGGGGGCATATATCACGTGTACTTAAGGCATTGGTGTTTAGACCAGAAAACAGAATCGGCAAAGTGAACGATTCCATTTTTGCAAAACAAAGCAAAGAAATTGACATTGTACCATCGGGGCAAATATATTACGTGGCAGTTAGTTACGATTTGGATAATGACAATGGTCAGGGCAATCAACTTGATTTTGATATGTCGTTGTGCTTCGAAGGTGAAGGATTTAAGTACTCCGATCAAGTGAATAAATTTCCAAAATTGCGTGGTTTACCTGCTGCTGACACACTGCTATATGATGCCAGTTGGCGGAAATTGACCGAATTGATTTTCCCAAACCGAAAAACGGCACTCGACTTGACTTTTAACCGTGGAAAATGGAACGATTGCTTTTTGGTGTTTGATGAGGATGACGATTGCAATCGGTGGTAACGGGTAGAATTTTTAGAACCTGAAAATATTTTTAAAATTGGAGCCAAAAACGGCGGGATTGACACCAACGTACAATCCGATGCAGCAGGCGACAGAGGTGAATTTGATGAAGATTTTTCGGGGAAAGGAAATTTATATTTAGGTGCTTTTGATGGCAAAATCCACTTGTTGGGTGCCGACTGGGGCGCGTGGCGAATTGACCAGACTGCCTTTTCGTTTCAGGGCTTTGGGGGTATTTACGATTTGTGGGGTCCGGGCAGAACACAAATTATTCCCTCAAAATTTGGAACAATAAAATACAGCGATTCTGACAACAACGGATTTATCGATAAAATTGATTCTGACATCAATGGCGATACAATTTTTGAAACGTCCGTTTCGCTAAAAGCCTTGGGAATTGATGATAGGCAACCGATAATTCATACAGCAGGATTGAGTTACAAAGATTTTAATCAAATCTTCAAAAAAATGACCGAAAAAAATTGGAGCAGAGCGCAACAGGCCATTGAAATAGCAGAGAAGAGTGGAATTTCTACGGCTTGGTATGCCTTTTGGAAATCACCTCGCACCTTGCAAGAAAAGTACGATTACGCCTACTGGCTCAACTATTACATTTACAACGATTTACGTCAAATAGCCGTTTCTAAAAATGAAACTGCAAGGATTGAACTGATTGATAAAGCCTATTATTCAGGAAATTGGGGTTTGTTGAAGTAAAAATTACGAAGCAGGTTACCAATCGCGAAACCGCATCCCTGGATAAATATCTTCAGGAGATTGGCAAGGTGGAACTCATAACAGCC
>CAJBRY010000129.1 GCA_903958085.1 uncultured Geobacteraceae bacterium | reverse complement strand
CTCCATGAGGTCCAATTTTAGTTTAATTCAGAATTTTCCTTAACTGCGGCAACCATAGTGCCCATATCCTCCTATCTGATGAGTTCAGTACGAGTTCTCGGCAGGCATTCAGGATAGATTTCTTTGAGAAACGCAACGAGCTTTTCCCGCACCTCGCAGCGCAGCTTCCAGGAGTTGGGAGCATCAACGGCACTCATCAGGGCGCGAAGTTCAAGCACGTGTTCTCCGGAGTTCGTCACCTGCAGACCCCACACATCTTTGTCCCACGTCTTCGAGGCCTGCAGAATTCCCAGTAATTTCTGCCGGATTTCCTCTACTGGAGCCATATAATCTACATAGAGAAAAACAGTTCCCAAGATATTGGTTGAACTGCGGGACCAGTTCTGAAAGGATTTTTCCAGGAAATACGTAACCGGTACGATCATCCTTCGCAGGTCCCATATTTTTACTACCACATAAGTCAGCGTTATCTCCTCAATGGTCCCCCATTCTCCTTCCATGATTACTACATCGTTGATCTTGATAGGTTGGGTGATGGCAATCTGGAGTCCGGCCAGCAGGGTGGCGAGAGTTCGTTGGGCGGCAAAGCCGACGATGATCCCCATAATCCCTGCCGATGCGAGTATGCTCACTCCGATGGAGCGAATCTTGTCAAACGACATCAGGATTGAAGCCAAGGCAATTATGACAACAATCACCAGAATGACTTTGATGGCCATGGTCAGCTGGGTATACACGGCACGGGCTTTAAAACTTTCCTTGGCGTCGATGTCGTAACGTCTTATGATGATATCGCGACTGGTAATGGTAATGGTAATGACAACCCAAGTGATAAGTACGATCAGGCTGATATTGAAAATATGCTGTACGAAATCGAGCATTTCGGCCGAAATCGTGAGTGATGGCAGAAGCAGAATAACAGCGAAGAGCGACAACAGCATACGGGCAGGAGCGCGCATGCGATCTACAAGAATCGCATTGAGCAGGCTATCGTCGCGGTTGGCAATCCTCGACAACACGGAAAATAATACCCAGTAGATCAACATCCCGATCATTACTGCGGCGAGTACCATCCCGCAAGTGCGGAGGTTACCATCCCACTTGGTTTGTAAAAAAGATGCAACGACGTTCATCTGTAATACCTCTGCCGTTAACTCTCTAACTGACGGCCTGCCTCAGCTATACTCAACCTGATTATTTAACCAACTTTACTGCTTCCTGCTTAAATTCCTCTATGTAGTTCTCTCGTTGAATCTCCATGTGAATTCCTCTTGTGGGGTGACAACTTCCACTTTTGGTGTCCACTTTTTTCAGCTTACGTCAGGGTCAAGGTATTAACTTCGAATAACTGGCCGGTGTGTAGAGCAGAATCAACACCCCCACTTTTGTGCTCAACCCCATGATCGGAGACACAACCATCATATCTCCGTTCTCCATGGTGCTGACCGATATTTTGTCTTCCAGAAGCACCGAAGGAAGGAAAATGCTGGTAACAGTTTTGCCTTCAAGCTTCTTGTTCGTTGCCACCACTATAGTACCGTCAGGTTTTGCAACAACAATTTCCTTCATATTCTTCTCTTTAACGAATTGCGTGAGGTACTGGTTAATCTGGTCGTAGTTACTCCTGATCATCTCGCTACGGACGGCCCAGACCAGCGGTACGGCAACAAGTCGGAGAAAAGTGCTGTTTTGCTCAGTTATGATCTGACTTGCCTGCTCCGTCAGATGTACTTCAGCCCTCTTGATGGCGATGTTCTTCCACGCATACATACCTGAGACGGCAAGGACCAGAATAATAATTATAATGAGGCGCCATTGTGTAAGGATAAAACTTTTTTTGGCTTCCTTTTCAGATTGTTGTCCTTTGTTTACAATGGCATCAAATTTATTTTCAGAATCTTGTGAGTCTATTTTCATACCGAACCTCCTGAAGGTAGTGCTCGTAAATTCTCATAAATTGGGCTTCTACTTTACAAGCAGGTCATTTTTTACAGATGTGACATTTTTTACTCTTCGAGCAATTTCAGCCGCTTTTGTAACACTCTGAGCCGAATCAACAAACCCGCTTAACTGAACGGTTCCTTGATACGTTTTGACATGAATCTGAAGCGTTTTTAGCTTTTTATCTTCAAGGATAGCGGCTTTAACCTTGGTCGTAATGACGCTATCATCCAGATATTCTCCGGTACTTTCATGTTTCGATGATGCTGCATACGCCATTAATCCGGTCATCAGAACGAAGCTGGCTATTAATCCCGTAATGCGACTTAATTTAATCATAATTTGATCTCCTTTTTTGAAGTTGTTCATCATTAGTTACGCACTTCTTACAACAACAATATGACCCTTTTGCGCCTGCCCCATCAATAAAAGCTGGTTAATCCAATGGTAGCATCACTACATTCAGGATTTGTGTGGCGGTCAATAGTGGCGTTACTTTAAGATCGGTCTGCGTCTTGAACCTAACGGGCGCAGCTACGTCTGTGAAGGTAAAGAAGTAATCTGAACCAATAGTTTCTTGAAAAGTGTGTAAGCCCGATGAGCCTGTAGTAGTTAATGTGTCAATTATTGGACCTCCGGCAGAACTTTTTACATCAATTCTGACGTTCGACAAAAATGCACCACCACTATCTTTGACGGTGACATCTATCTTACCTTTTCCCTGGACAAAATTTTCTGTATTCCCACTGCTGCCGCATGCAGCGATTAGTAAACAACTGATAATAATAAATGACCAAATAGTTGCAATTTTAATAATGTTCTTCATTGTGATCTCCTTTATTAGTTCTTGGAGCGTAAAATCTCTCCGTTTTGTATAGTTTTCTTTGCATTATGCTCAGAAGTTCAAGTGGTATTTTGCTTTTGCTGTGCAATTAAAGCTACAGAT
>CAJBRY010000128.1 GCA_903958085.1 uncultured Geobacteraceae bacterium | reverse complement strand
TACTACCATATAGAAACACACTAAAAGGGATATATGCCTATGACCATTCCGTCGCAACATACAAGGGATCTAATGCATTTCTATATGGTACTCGATAGCGGAATCGAACCGCTCTTACCGGGATGAAAACCCGGCGTCCTAACCGATAGACGAATCGAGCATATTGGTGGGACGTGCGGGGGTCGAACCCACGACAATCGGATTAAAAGTCCGGTGCTCTACCAACTGAGCTAACGTCCCATTGTAAGATCATATTGAAACTCACTCGCATCTGCTTTTGGAGCCGCGTGTTCTCTCCCCGTTTTTCCAAGACTAGTACTTGGGGGATGTGCCCATTTACACCAGAGCTTCAATATGACCTCACAGTCATATTTTCATAAATTTTTAAAGAGCGTGAGAGACTTGCTTTCTCACTATACAACTATTATAACAGAGACTTGATTTATTGTCAAGCCTCAATCTGCTCAATCACAACAGTGTCTGCCACTGCCAACTTTTTAGCGTCCGCATAGTGCTGCGCAACCATGTCCGGCGTTGTACGAAAAGTTACTTCGACATTCATTTTCAAAATTTCGCTGAACTTCAGATACGTCACACGATGTGTGTAGACATTCATTCTTGCTCCTTGTTAATCACTGTAAGAACACATTATAACAAGCTTGTCTTTTATTGTCAAGCCTTTTTTGATGCTTATTACTTTGGTCCGGCGTGACAGAATTATTTTCTCTTGAAACACTCTTTTTCAAAAAAGTCCGGGTGGTAATGTTTCATCCAGCCATTTATCTTTTGAGGAGAAATTTTCAGTATCTTTGCCACCTTAGTTACCCAGCCATATTTTGAAAAATCTATAGAGTGCTTAAAGATTTCATCTTTTAGGTATTCCCATTTTTGCTGAGTTTTTAGCTTTACTTTTTGACCGCGTGGTAAAGTGTTTACAGAAACTTTTAATGAATTACGAATTCTTTTTTGTTCAAAATATGACTCTATCATACCTGAATCATCATGCGGTATGTCAAAATTAAGAAATTTTGATATTGACTCATCATTAAAACACTGTGAATAATGAACCTCAATCAATTTCCAACCTGCTTTTTCGATAAGGTCATGTCTTTCTTGGTAATATGGTTTTAATTTTCCGAATTCATCATAATGCTGATTTCCGTTTATTTCTATTCCAGTTTTAATATGAAGGAATACAATATCTATAGAAAATGCTCTATCTAAGAGAGGAGTAAATTCATGAACAAATTGGATATTACGATTGGTCAAATACTCCTTAACATTATTACATGGCACTGATGATTGTTTATTCTCTCTTTTCCATGGATGTTTTTCAGGATTTTCTTTAAGGTATTTTTTTCTCTTTTTTGAAAGAATTTGTTTAGTGTCATCTGTCACTGTATTAGCACATTTTTTGCTGCATGTTTTTCCTCGACCGATAAATTCATTACCACAAATTGTACAATTTTTAGGTAAACTATTTTTATTTGGTTTTCTGCCGGGGTTTAAGGAACACCATCTAGTGTGTG
>CAJBRY010000127.1 GCA_903958085.1 uncultured Geobacteraceae bacterium | reverse complement strand
TTCTGTAGGAAGTAATCCACCAAGCTTATTGAACTTGGCATCAATATTATGTCGGTTATAGTATAAGTTATATGTCGGAGTCGAAATAGCAATTGCTTTACGTTCAACTTGTCCAGTCTCCGAACCAATAGAAGATATTGATGTGTCAACAACAACGCCTTTCTTATTGAAAGAAAGAACATATCCAGTGCGGTCTAATCCGGCAACACTTTTAAATGTATTGGTTAAGGCTAACCCTGTAGTTGAAAAGACAAATCCTTTTTCATCAACCGTTGTTACGGAACCAGATTTAATATTACTGGACGAAAGAACAAGCCTTGACTTCTTACTTAACTGCATAGATAAAGAATTACTACTGCGCTTAGTTCCGGAAGTCGCTTTCTGTGCATCATCCGTAAAATGCGTAAACCCTTTACCTGTATCAGTAGTAGCCATCTTAAACAAAACCTTAGGGCCACCAACTTCAACAGTTGTGCTACGAATAGAACCACCAACATCAGTTACTGTATCATTACTTATCTTAACTGACTCGGAAACAATACCCAATGCAATTTTCTTGGTTCCCTTTTGTTTCTCCAGCTGGTCTATTACACTTGAAGCAACCTTGTTCTGCTCACGCATAGTTTGAAAGCCAATAAATGATTGGTCGACATCTATATATGCTGCAGTTATATTTGCTTTGCCAATATTTGTTGCAAGATTTTGAACAAGGAGTTTACCCTTCTTCTCTGTCATTGGTGCAATGATTGGTTTTTTCGTAAGTTCGCTACTTACTTTATGTAATGCTTCCGGATTAGCCAGATATATAAGTCCTGTTAATTTCGTAGACTTGTTAATTGCTAACCCAGTATCCATACCATATGTAAGAACACTCATTGTATCAGTGGCACGATAACCGAAGTTTAATGTTCCACCATAATCTAACGAGCCAAAGCGTAACCCAACCTGTGCAATTACTGAACAAGTTGAAGCAAGAAATATACCGATTATTAATGACATCAACCGTCGCATTGCATTATCCTCACAGAAACTTGGTGCCGAAGGAGAGAGTCGAACTCTCATGCCCGTCTTAGGAGCGTGGGATTTTAAGTCCCATGTGTCTGCCATTCCACCACTCCGGCATAGGAAAATTTGGAGCACCTAGTCAGAATCGAACTGACATTCCCAACTTGGAAGGCTGGAACACTAAGCCATTGTGTTATAGGTGCTTGGGGGCGGGAGAGGGGTACGATCCCTCGTCGAAGGGGTATGAGCCCTACATGCTAGTCCACTACACTATCCCGCGTCGCTACAAACTTTGTATGATCCTATCCACTATAATAGATGTAGAGGATCATACAATGAAATTAATTACCTTATCTATTATATTACTTTTTCTTGTAATAAGTCAAACTTTCTCAGCAGGCTGGGAAATAACTGTTACAATGGGAGCATATCCAGACGAAACATTCCCAGCAGGCTGGATATTTCAAGGAATTTGCTACGAAAATATGGAGTGGTGGGTAGGCTATTCAGGAGGAGATAGCATCACCACAGATAGAAAAGGGTTTACTGATACACCATCTGTAAACATTTATTGTAACCCCGTCGACTTGCCACTTGATGTAAAAATCATTAGCGTAGACATTACCCTAACTACTCCTACAACTATAATAGTGGGGCCTACTCAAACAAAAACATTCACAATTCCCTACGAGGTAACAAACAATGCGTATATTTCTCAGTATTTTACTTCTGCTTTTCCTGCTTTGCCGGGCCACTCTCCTGCCTCACGAATGAGCGCCTCAATACGTTGCAACAAATCGGCGCCATCCAGTCGAATGCGCTGCTGCTGGCTAATGTCGAGATTGGTGCCGATAACCCGCAAAGGATTGCCGTCAGCATCCCAACTGACGATC
>CAJBRY010000126.1 GCA_903958085.1 uncultured Geobacteraceae bacterium | reverse complement strand
GTATCGGCAAAGGCAGTGAAGATCAATATTTTCTTGTTGCCCGGATTGATAGGTTCCTTCTGTTTGTGTGCAATCAATTCTTTCAAACATTGCAGCTTTGCATCATCGGGAGGGGTGATTTTCCGCATTTCATCGAGCAGTCCGGATAAGACTTCCAGATCGTTACCCAGATCGAATTCCCAGGAATTCAGATCCATATCTGCCAGATTGATCTGCACTTTACCACCGGTGGTGGCATCATCAATGCCTGAAATATCCATCTCATCTTCATCTGCATTTTCAAATGCAGATGAAATATCTTCAAAACTGCCGGCAATTCCGGATTTCTTGAATTTTTCGATCGTGACCAATGTCTTTTCATGCTTATCCTGCAACATTTGAAGCGTGAGCCGAAACGCTTCGACTGAACTTTCCAGACGTTTCAGCAGATTTACCGTCATCAACGCCTGAAGACTTTTTTCACGGTCGCTCTGTTTCAAGCGAGATAGTCCACCCTTTACTTCGGTGTCATATAACGCTTCATATTTGCCGAGGCGACTGGCCAGGATATAGCGGAAAGGCGCATACATCGCCATATTCAGGATAATCAGGCGGTTGAATATCTCATTGAAATTGATGACGTCGGTGCGATGGGTCAGCGGGCTGTGGAATGATATCGGCTTTAGACGCTTCGGAAACGGCCCGATGTCCTTGGTGTCGTAGTACTTCTGGATATGTTTGCGGGACCGGGCAATGGTGACACTGTCAAGCATCTCGAAAAAGTCAAAATCCAGCGCATTCAGAATCGCTGCCGGTGTTCGTTCTTCCGGCGGCAACTTCGCCCATAAATTGAAAACCCCCTGAGCCCGTCGGAATATCTCGTTGATATCCCTCTCGGTGTTCAGTTTCTTATCCAGATTGTCGGGATCGCCTTCGTAGGCAAGTGCAAGCTGGTTTCGGAGGTCATTGAATCGGTTATTGACGGGCGTTGCCGACAGCATCAATACCTTTGTCTTTACGCCGGCCTTGATAACCTTGTTCATCAACTTCTGATATCGGGTTTCTCTGTCTTTAAATGCTTCGTTATTGCGGAAATTGTGGGATTCGTCGATTACCACCAGATCGTAATTGCCCCAGTTGATCCGATCAAGGCGGATTCCGAGAGAATATCCACGGCTGCGCTGCAGGTCGGTGTGGCACAGAACATCGTAATTAAACCGATCCTTGGCAAAGATGTTCGTTACCAGATTCTGATTGTAATTCTGCCAGTTGTCCGAAAGCTTCTTGGGGCACAGCACCAGTACCGACTTGTTGCGCAGCTCATAGTATTTGACCACTGCCAGGGCGGTGAAGGTCTTTCCCAGACCGACGCTGTCCGCCAATATGCAGCCGTTATAGCTTTCCAGCTTATTGATAATGCCTATGGCGGCATCCCTCTGGAAGTTGAACAGCTTGGCCCAGATCAGGCTGTCCTGGTAGCCAGTAAGATCATTGGGCATGACATCCTCGGAAATATCATCCAGAAATTCTTTGAACAGGTTGAACAATATCAGGAAGTAAACCGATTCAGGAGAGTTTTCAGCATATACGGCGGCGATGTGTTCGCAAACCAGAGCCGTAATATCTCCCACCTTCTCTCTGTCATGCCATATCTGATCAAACAGGTGCATGTAGGTCGTCGTCAGGGCGGGATCATCGATTTTGTTGACAAAATTCGATACCGCATCCCCTCTCTGATATCCAAGGTCCACGGCTGTAAAACCACTCAGGGGGAGATAAACGGATTTTGCCTGTCCTGCTTCCACACAAGCGAATTGTTGCATCGGAGCATGGGAAAGATTTGACCTGAATTGAACTTTGCGCCGAATCCAATCAGCACACTCTTTTGCTATGGCCCGCTGAGTGAGCTCATTCTTCAAGCGGATTTCAAACTCCGAACCGTAAAGACTGCTCTCCCGTTTGAGTTTGGGGATGTGAAATTCGCGTTTTTCTTTTTCGAGCTTATCTGTGATTTGATTGAAGATGAAGGTAGGTGACGTAAATATGAAATTCAGCGAGCCAATCTGATCCAGTTCAGCTTCAAGAGCTTCGAAGGCGTAAATGGAAAAACTTGAAGCTGCAATCTTCAGATGTGAATCTGGCAGGAGTGTTTTCTTGAGATTATCGCCTAAGAGCGTGGTTATGTTGTCGATGATTTCCATTTTTCAATAGAATCCAATAATTGCATGACGCATATTATGTCGTCCTTTTAAATTCGTATCGTTCTTTTCATCAACAAAAAATCAAGGCTGTCTTGGCTCCGGAAAACCGGACACTTATAATAAGGGATTCATCGCCTGCCCCTAGCCTACATCAATTTCAAGTAACCTTCCAAAACTTTCCGCAACGCTCACAAACTCTTTTTTCCATCAACGATTTTATAGATTTTGCTTCCGCAGGTAGGACATGGTTTCTCTGCTGGAGCTCTCTCAGTTTCTTTTTCTGGATAAAAATGATCTCTGAAGAATTTGTAATCCTTAGCGATTTTGTCCATAAACAAGCCTCCAATCAAGCCTAATCAAACAAATCCGTCACGAAAGCCCATTCAGCTTCGAAATCTGAAGATATTCGATTTATCGTACTTTCAAAATCCAGCATCTGGGCAATCTGTATCGCTTCTTCAATTCTCATTCCGTTTTTTCGTCCGTCATAAGCATTCATTTTGACCAGGATCGGATAATTGCCAACCTGTTCTTTCGCTCGCTTGAAAATCTCATCAACAATACGATATTTGTTTTCAGTTGACCCTCCCCAGCAATCTTTTCGTCGATTTGATTGGGATGATAAAAATTCGGACAGTAAATAACCTTGTGCTAAATGTAGCTGAACGCCATCAAAACCCGCCTGCTTTGCTCTGGTTATTGCTGAAACAAAATTGTCGATGATTTGAATGATTTCATTTTCTGACAATTCCTTTGGCATATCTTCATTAAAAAAGGCATCACGTATCGCAGAAGGAGCAACAGTTTGTAGCCCTGTGGATTTTGATCGGGTTTGCCTTCCGCAATGCGCTATCTGCATGATTATCGGAGTACCATATTCATGAACCGCGCTGGTTATCT
>CAJBRY010000125.1 GCA_903958085.1 uncultured Geobacteraceae bacterium | reverse complement strand
ATGTAAGTAAAGCCATAATTTATGCAGAAGCAGAGCTGGAAAATGATCCACTTCCCCCCCCAGAAAAAAATATCTCTGATGATTGGTTGTATCGCTGGAGGGATAGTGCAGGTACCGTTTCTAACGACGAACTGCAAAATTTATGGGGACGCCTCCTTGCCGGAGAAATTAAATCACCAGGATCCTTTTCATTACGCACTCTCGAATTCCTTAAAAACCTATCGCATGAAGAAGCAACTTCAATCTCAAAATTATCGCCATTTGTAATTGACGGCGTAATATTTCGCGGTGACAAAGAATTATTAGATAAAGAAGGCATAACTTATGGTTATCTACTGTTAATGCAGGAATTAGGAATTCTTTCAGGTGTTGAAGCTCTGAAGCTAACTATCACAAAAACATCTGTGGAAGAAAATCAGTTTCTATGTGGTTTATGCTCAAACGGGTATGTCTTAATAGTAAAAAACGAAGATGCAAACAAAAAATTCACATTGCAAGCTTGTCCTGTCACTTCTATCGGCAAGCAAATATTAAGACTTGGAAGTTTCTCGCCAAATATTGGATACATGCGTCGAGTTGGAGAAGTCATTAAAGAGCAAGGTTTTGAAGTACAGTTGGCGAAATACTCTGAAATAGAGAACAATCAAATTCACTGCTTTGATGAAGAGGCCTTATAACGTCCAACAATCGGCAACACCTGTCAGCGGGCGAAAAGCCTCCCGCCGAGCCGGAGTGCCTCATAAGCGTTGGACCAAACCGAGGAGTAATCGGTTCTGCAGGCTGAGGTGCCCAGAGTTGCAGGAACGTGGCGGCGCGGAAACGGCTAAAACGAAGAGAAGTTTGCTGGTGCCGAGTTCGGTGTCGGCGATGTAACAAGAAGTGGAGTGATGGCAAGGCTATGTTGTGACTTAATTCATAAATCAGATTCAAAAAGGGCGTCGGCATGTCTCATAATGAAACACAATCGCAAGTCCCCCCCTGTGTATCTCATGCGCAACCTTCAGTCACCGATAATCCTGTTATTGTACTCCGTTATAACCGAATATTTTTATTTTCGGCAATTGCAATAGTGAGCATACTTTTTATTTTTTGCGTTATCGTTCTTATCGCAACTTATAACGATTTTATGCATGTTTTACCTTCAAGATTTGGAGCAAAGTTCCGTATAATAGTTATATCGTTTTTATTTGTAGCATTATTTCCTTTCCTTTTTAACATGTTTTTTTACGGTGACATTTACTTCTATGATACTCATGTTGAACGCACACCATTTATACCATTCTTTAATAAAGACCTCGTTTTATACAAAAACATGCATATTATTAAATCACGTACGGTGATTTCTCTTCATAACGGTAAGCCCCCTGAATTACTTGATAACCCAATTAAATACTACAAGCATACGTACATAAACTGCATCTTGGTAGCAATATCAAAAATAATGATAAAAAATCCTGACTGCCTGCCTCTTGTTACAGAAATGATAGAAAAAAATCGTAACTGATTAAATTTGTAGGTTTAGAAATGAATAGGCTGGTAGGTAAAGCTCCAGACCATTGAACTGAATAAATAAAGAGAGCGTAAATAGGAGTAGAGATGACTGTAAAAAACATGTTGTTGAAATTTTTCCTTTGGTATTGTGGGTTCGTGTTTGGGGCAGGTATTATTGCCAGAGTAATGCATCTAAAAGGCTTTAACGCTGCTCAAATACTACTTTTTGTCTTTATTTGGGGTGGCTGTTCCGAGTTTGGCAAGAAAAACGGTCGATATTTTTCTGATAACGAAAAACGCACCGTTATTGTTGGATTTTTTACTATCTCCCTTTTTGTTCAGTTCGCTGGCCTAGCTCCGCTTATCCAGACATTTATGCATCGACACCTTAGCATAACTCCCCTTTTGATTGGTTCGGTTGTCGATTTACTTATTAACACGGCCATTATTTTCGGCACTGTAAAGTTTGCCCAAAAACAGCTTATTAAGAAGGGCGTAATTCAAGCTGAGTAACGAAAAAGCAAAAAGCGGGACCTTTGAGGTTCAGACCTACGCATTTGATAAAGCCTGGTAAACCAACGGCGTGAAAACCGAATATCCAACAAACGGCAGCACCGGTCAGCGGGAAAAAGCCCCCGCCGAGCCGGTGTGCCTTATCACGTTAGACCACAGAGGAATTATGAATAAAAATAGCTTGAGGTTATCGCTTGAGCCAGATGGTGACGGGACATGTGAGCTTTTTGCGGCAGTTTCCGTGAATGGTTTCAGCGGCAAGGGAAGCGCGTGGTTCAATCTGAGCGACTTGGAGAAACTGGCAAATGAATTTATGGAATATCCTCTGCGTACAGAGAATCTGCCGATCATTGCTGGCGGATTCTGGCGCAAAGAAAAGAAAGGCGAACTAGAACAAACACATCTACTAATAAAACCTTATCCGATCAGCAGCACTGGCGAACTCGGGGTACGAGTAGAACTTGCATCTCCTCTTTACGAATCAGATCGGCCCGAAAGTCAGCATGTTGTTAAGGTTGAAATCAAAACTGACTACAACTCACTTGAGTCGTTTGGAATGCAATTGAAGGAACTGGCAAAACTGCGTCTGGAAGAAGCAATACTGATTGAAGATCAGGTCTAACAAGGAAGAAGCACCGGGGGAAAAGACTCCCCGGTGTTCTCCCAAGCCGTTATACACCAAAAAAAATAACTGCTCCTCGTGAGCGGAATTACTCAGGAGGAGAATAACGTGGCTTTAATAAATTGCCCCGAATGTAACAAAGAAATATCAGACAAGGCCGGAGCCTGCCCAAGTTGTGGGCACCCAATGGAGAAGCAAGTACTTAAACCCATTTACCAAAAGCCGAAAGTTACAATTCCGAAAGAAGTCAGTTGCCTAGAATGCGGCAAGGAAATATCAACCAATTCCAAAGCATGTCCATATTGTGAGTGCCTTGCAAAGTATGCTGTCCCTGAGGAATACCAAGATTTAAATGATCAAGAAATAGACATTTATGAACCAAAAATTCCACAAACTACTTGCCCTTCCTGCAAAAGTGAGAATACCCAGAAAATTGAAGTAATGGTGATGAACGGAACTACCTCTGGGAGCTCCACAGCAATTGGTGTGACCTCACATCTGGATCTTGGAGTTGCAAGAATTAAATCTTCGTCGCAAACGACTCTAGCATCAACTTATGTACCACCAAAAAAGCCTGTTCTAATGAGTGGCTATGCTAACAAAATCATGAGCAGAGTTATGTTCGTAGTCAGTGGAGCAATGTGGTATTTCACAAGAAACGAACCAGCATTTTTCAGCTATATTTTTGGAGGATTCACCATTTTATTAGCGCTCGGAGTGCTTGCAACTCTCGGTGATGTAGAATCCATAGACCGTACAAACGCTCAGAAATTGAGTGATTGGGAAAAGCAAAACAATCTATTTAAAAACGGCTGGATGTGCCATAGATGTGGCCATAAATGGAATTCTTAAAAATACGAGGTCAAAACAATGCCAGCTCCTATTAAAGTTACAACAGCAGACAGAGAAATTATTACTGCAATCCGAAAAATGCAATCTCAAGAAATCAGAGTCGAAGAAGAAATGAGAAAAGCATTTTCTGCAGACCCATACGATTTATTCATATTTGCCAAGGATGCTGCAACCTTTTCAGCAGCCCTTATTGCAATCATAAAATCTATAAAGTCTGTAAAAGAAGAACCCAAAAGCCCCGCAAGTATAGTTATTCAAAGTGGTGATAACTCTCCTAACGTGGTTCAAATCATCGAAGCCAATAAGGGCACTATCAACATAAAAATTGAAAATAAATAACGCGTTTAAGCAAAGAAATAAAATAGCTACGGCAATTTTATCCTCTAAATAGACCAAAATAGTTAAAGGAGCATTAGACATGACCACACTCCCAATTCGTATAAGCTGCCCAGGATGCAAATTTGACCTCATCAGTAGCAGTAAGGAGTTTTGCGACGGGGATATATTCCCCTGTACCCGGTGTGACACGCCAATAAAAATAGAGATCAGAGATGGGTACGTGATTGGGCATCCTATCAATGACATTACTGAGATCGTGGGGCATAGAATTCTGGAGTAATCCACGTATAAACTTAAGCCCAAAATAATCTAATCTAACAGCAGACCAATCAGTATTGTCATATCCAATTCGGTATTTATAGTTTGTTAACATAACTCTCCTTTTCTCTCCCGTAGGAGGCCAAGGAGTGCCACCAGAAATGCCGAAAGTGGCATAACCAGCCTGTCGGACGCTGACCGTGCGGAAAAGACTCGCACGGCAGGTCAACAGGGCACCCCGTTGGGATGAAAAAATGAAACTAAACGAATGTTGTGATAAATTCCCCGCCCCGACCACGCGATTTGAAGAGATTGGAATTTCAATCGAGAGGCAGGCTGCATTGTACAAATGCAGAATTTGCGGCAATCTTATCGAACTGCCGGAGATGGAAAGATCGATCAAGCTGATTTCCGTTGAAGAAGCTGCAAGGTATTACGAAATTAATCAGAGTAATCGTGAGGATGTATAAGGGAACCACTATCCCTCACAAAGAATCAGGCAGTGTCACGAATGCTGTGGCACCAGTTTTATCTCAAGTTTACAATTAACAGCGGCAGCATACTTGCGAAGCATCTCCAGAGAGGGAGAATGACGGTGCGACCCGAGTGACGCTTCTACCCTTGCCAATGATGGTTGAGAAACACCCATTTTGACTGCTACTTGCTCCTGAGTCATGCCTGCCTGTCGACGTGCCGAAAGCAAGGCATCCAAAGCGGCAAATTCATCATCCAAGGCATCCCATGCCTGTTTGAAATTGGGGTCTTGAAGGTCTTTCTCAAGTTTTTTCTTGGGTTGGTACGAAACCGGTTTATAGCTCATGATTCATTACCTCCTTCTGCCGAGTAATCACTATATTGAGTTCCCGTTTTGGTGTCTTATCCGTCTTTTTAATGAAACTATGGAGAATAATGATCTTACGTCCGACCATGGTGCAGAAAAATACCCTTCCAATTCCTTCTTCAGCCTTGGCACGGATCTCAAAAAGGCCATTACCAAGCGCACGTGTGTGCGGCATTCCCAAGTTGGGACCATATTCTTCCATACGCAGTGACAATGCTCGGAATCGAGCACGTAAGCCAACAGGCCAAGCATCAAGCTCAGCCTCAACAGTTTCATTGTAATATGAAAGCCGGAAAATCATGATTCAAATATACCACGCATGTTATAAAAGTAAAGGATTAAAAAATCGCGGCCCCAACTATCGGCAAGACCCGCCGAGGGCGGGTCAGCCTCAACCCCGTTGGCTGAGGAAAAGCAGATGATCAATAAAGACGAAATGATGATTCCCATACTCGAAGTCTGCCCGTCCTTCCGGGCCGAGAGGGATGCATTTGTTGATGAATGGAAGGACGAGAAGGACGGTCTTCCGCTTTACTTGTCTCTATCTTCGCTGGCACGACATCTTATCTCAATGCTCGAAGTAGGAAAAACCGAAGCATTTCTTGAAATATTCAAGATCGTAGAGCGATGGAACACTGAAGGCGATGAATACGTTAGAGAAGCCGCTACGGTCGGCCTCCTTGAAGACCTGCAGAATACAAACCTACATGAAAAAACCGACCCCGAGCAGTTCAGAAGCTATCTCGGCACGGAATCATTGAAGTGGTGGGACAAGCTGTATGGATTTTGGGAGCGAGGAGAAATGCTTCGTCCATGACATCGGTAGGACAACAGCCAACCAGCGGCAACAGCGGTCTCCGCTGACGCTCCGCCGCTGGTGCCTTAAGACGTTGGACAGAAAAGAAAGGAAAACATGAAAAAGATAGCGCTCATAATGATACTCGTTGTAGTCAGCTTATCCCCCTCCTTCGCAGCTTCCAAAAAGAAAGACATCTGTCCCAGCCCAGTATCCATGGCTTGTATGAAAAAGAATTTCGCTGCGCTGTATCAGGAAAATAATGAAGTTTTT
>CAJBRY010000124.1 GCA_903958085.1 uncultured Geobacteraceae bacterium | reverse complement strand
ATTCAATATTATACAAGAAACTAAAATTATTAACAATATAAACCAGTTTGGACTTATTAAAAGAATTGAGGACACATATAAAAATCGACTGTACTATCTCAAGGAATCAAAGGTATATGTCATTTGGACCGGAGAATATTGGGCTAAATGCGATAATATCGAACTAATTAGAATGGTTATGGACGTTATTAATAAGATTCCTAATGAGATCAACAATGTCATCGGGGTAGCAAAAACAGAAAACGGCGATATGGTTACCGCAAAGGATTTGAAAAAGTTCCAGAAAAGTGTTTCGAGTGATACAGCGATCAAGCCAGCAATATCCTTGCTACCAACATGTAAAAATCTTGTAGCAAGCGAAAGCGACTTTGATACTGTCACTGATCACATCGTAACACAAAATGGTATCTTGAATTTGCGTACTGGTATTCTTGAAGACCACAATCCTGAATTCAAGTCAACCAAGATCGCTCCCGTGCCATATATTAAAAATGCAGATTGCCCAAAGTTTAAGAAGTTTATATATGAAATTTTTATGGGAAATGAAGAGCTTATTAAATATATACAAGTTTTGTTAGGCTATCTAATTACTGGGCTGACGATCGAACAAAAGATATTCATTTTTCGCGGCTATGGCTCAAATGGGAAATCGAAACTTGTGAACATATTACGAAAGGTTCTTGGCGATTACGCAATTGATACGCCTTCATCAACCTTTCTAAAGAAACCGTCGAATAGTATCCCTAGTGACCTACCAAGATTGAAAGACGCTCGAGTGATTTTTGCAAGCGAATCGAATCTTGGTCAAATATTCGATATGGCAATCATAAAATTATGTACTGGTAGTGATATGGTAACCGCTCGTAACTTATTCGAAAGCTTTTATTCCTTTACTCTTCAAGCAAAGGTCGTATTTATAACAAATATCGTTCCGGAGATAAAAAGCTTCGATTATGGTTCGCTGCGAAGAATAGAAATCATTCCATTCGACAGAAAATTCAAGGACGAGGAAGATAACAAGTACATAGAAGATGAATTGACTAAAGAGCTGACCGGAATCTTTGCGTGGATTGTAGAAGGCGCAACACAATATTTGGAAAAAGGTCTCCCAAAATGTGATGCGGTACAAAAATCAACAACAAATTATTTAACAAAAGTCGATATAATTCAGGACTTTCTGAATGACTGTTGTGAAATTAACATTGAAGATAAGAATTATCGCATTTCGGTTGCTGATCTTAAAAATCTTTTTGAGATATGGGCAAAGAAAAATGGTGTTGATGGATACTCAAAAATAAAACTTTCAGATTTGATGGAGTTGAAAGGTTTCGAGCAAGGTCATTCTGGTTCAGTCCGACAATGGAAAGGTATCAGCATCAAATCGAAGCTCCACAGTAAACCATAATTACAAAGCGCTGGTCCTACACAGGGCCAGCGCAGGAGGTAAAAGAGGGAGGTAATAAAATGTCAAAGGCTCTACATCAGATTCCGCTTCCAAGCCATATTAAACCTGTCGTATCACTTGACGCGGCAGAATCAAAAGAATTCGGACGTATTTTGACCTTAGTTAATAAATTTGAAGACTATACTTGCTTAGCGATCCGGAATTCCGTTATCAATCAGCCATTGACCGATTCCGGCATTTTTGTAGAAACTGATCTCAGCGGTTTGATTGGTAAAAACGTATCAATGCGTTTTCTGCTAAAGAATGAGGACTTAAAGCGGATTAGACCAGTGATGAACTCAGGGCCAATATCAATTTGCTACGATTCTGAAAATAATTCATACCTGCTAATCTCCAATCACCAAATTGAGAGCATGCCGGCTGTTGATATTGATTATTCGGCGATCACACCTGCACCGGAAATTGATTCCAACAAATACGTTGGAGAGGCAGTAGAAATCGAAGACACAACATTATTAAAAAAATACATCGGCAAGTCTGATCCAGTAATCCTCATGCTCTATGAAGACAAACTCGAACAGGTGATGACCTTTCATCAAAATGCACCATTCACCTTCAAAGAAAGTGGTTATGGTAGTTTGTTTGGGAAATCCCCTAATCGAGAGTTCATCTGTCACTCGTTCCTGGCTCTGGCACAAAAGTCAGTGACCCTGAGCCTGGCACAACATGAAGATGCTATATTTCTGATTACAGAAACAATGCTCAATTTAATAGTGGGAAGCATTAAGATATATCAGCCAGTTTATAGTTTGTAACGTTACGCACACCTCTGGAAGATTGTACAGTTTTCTTCAATATACCAGAGGTGAAGCTTGTTGCTCGTTTTATTGGGAGGTGAAGGCGGATATGGATTATCTGACATTCAATACGTCAACGTCTCCCAATGAGGAGTTTTCTGACACCAGCCGCTCGACGGGTGGAAAATTACAGGAGGTTAAATTGAAGCACATACACGTTACCAGTGAAGTAAAAGTCGTGAAAAAAAATTATGGATTGGAAGAAGCCATTTATGGACTGGTGGTGGGCTGTCTCTACTCGCTCATAGCATGCTTAGGCCGTAATGAATTTGGGCTTGATACGTTAACTAATTTTGCATCCACTGTAAAAAATTATAAAGATGAGTTTCTCAACGGGATCACCACATTCGTGGATTCCGGAGGATACTCGATCATCAAGGGTGATGTATCTCCAATAAATATCGATCGCTTTCTTGGTTGCTATATCGCATATTTTGAGTATGCTAACGATGCGTACGACAAGATATTCAGTCTCGATATTCCTTTCAGTCTAATGCACCATGAGCT
>CAJBRY010000123.1 GCA_903958085.1 uncultured Geobacteraceae bacterium | reverse complement strand
GAGAGTGACTGGAGTTCAGACTGTGCTCTTCCGATCTTTTGCCGATAAATAAAGAGAAGTAAAGGATTCATTAGATAGGGGAAGAAATGGAAAATACTATCATAGGAAGAGAACAAGAACAGTCCAGGATGAACGACATGGTCATATCTGAAAAGGCGCATTTTTGGGCTGTATATGGACGTAGACGCGTCGGGAAAACATTTCTCATACGCGAATTTTTCATCAGAAGAAAATGTATTTTCTGCACCATAACAGGGTCTAATAGAGATGAAAAAGGGGAGAAGATCGCGAAGAAGATGCAGTATCAGTTAAATATTTTTCAGATGGCGGTTGAAAAGACTTTTTTCGAAGGAGAACGCCTTCCACGCTTTAAAAATTGGCAAGAAGCATTTTCTCAGCTGCTGCTGGGAATAAAAATGCGAAGGAAACAGGATGATACTGAGATTGTTATATTCCTCGATGAACTTCCTTGGTTGACGACAAGACGGTCAGACCTAATTTCAGTTTTGGAACATATATGGAACACCGAGATGCAGTATATCCCTAAACTCAGGCTTATTGTCAGTGGGAGTGCTGCTTCTTGGATGCTGCGCAACGTTATCCACGCAAAAGGAGGTTTGCATAACAGATTGACAGCTTCCTTTCGTCTCAAGCCATTCAGTCTCTCCGAAACCGCAAAATATTTAAGGGAGGTCAAAAACTCCTGCCTAGATGAGGCACAAATTTTAGAACTGTATATGTGTATTGGCGGAATCCCTTATTATCTATCGCATGCAAATAAGACTGAATATTCAGCATCCCAGATTGTTGGTAGCCTCTGCTTTGGTGACGGAGAACTTGCAAAAGAATTTGACAAATTGTTCGTGTCACTATTTGATAATTCTCAGATACATTCTAATATTGTAAGAGCATTAGCGGCAAAACCAAGTGGAATGACCAGGGACGAAATTTTGGCTGAGGTAGGACTTTCAAGCGGAAGAATGGCAACCGAAACGCTCAATGAGCTTGAGGAGGCTGGATTTATAGAGGGTTTAGTTCCTATACACAAAAAGGGTAGGGATGCTCTCTATCGTTTAATGGACGAATTTTGTCTTTTCCACTGCAATTGGATTGAGAGGGCTCCTTCTCGTTCATTTGTCAATAACCCTATCGACTATTGGTTAGGGCAAATTCAATCTCAAAACTATGTTGTTTGGGCTGGGTATGCATTCGAAAATATTTGCCTCAAGCATTCACACCTAATAAGAAAAAAAATGGGATTTTCTGCTGTAGCCTGCGACATTGGTCCGTGGCAATATCATCCCCTGAGGCTAAAAGTAAAAAACACCCAACCAGACGGAGCTCAGATAGATTTGCTTTTTGATCGTGCTGACAAAGTCATTAGCCTAGCCGAAATGAAATACTATAATGCGCCGTTCGTGCTAAGTGCTGATTACAAGAAAAAAATAGAGAAAAAGATTAGCGTGTTTAAAGCTGTGTCAAAGACAAAAAAATATATCAATATAATCCTCGTCGTCCCTTTCGGTCTCACTCATAATTCACATTCAAACGGTTTCATCAGTGGGGTGGTAAAATTAGAAGATTTGTTCAATGAATAAGTCGACTACCGCTGTAAAATGCCGTGAGACAAGAGGCCAACATTTGCGTTCCCGCCGGTCCCAAAAACATCAACCAACCAACCAACTACCCGCCGCTGCCTCATAATCACGCACAAAATTCGCCGCGCGGCGAAAATGTGTGGATAACTGCCCGCGGTTCGCGTCGGCCGAGCAGCGTGGATATCTGTCCCAAAACGTTGCAATAAAACCTGCGCTATCCAAAATATTTTT
>CAJBRY010000122.1 GCA_903958085.1 uncultured Geobacteraceae bacterium | reverse complement strand
TCCTGTAATCACTAATCCACCTTTGATCGCTTATTTTATTGCAATAGCTGGTTGCTTGTTTGGTTATAGTGAAATTGCGCTTCATGTTGCTTTTCTTTTACCTGCATGCGCAGTAATTATCGGCACTTACCTTTTAGCCCGAGATTTATGTGCGAAACCTTTCATTGCTGCGTTGGCTACTTTGTGTACACCTGTTTTTCTCGTTTCAAGCACAACAATTATGTGTGATGTACTTATGTTGGCATTTTGGGTATTTAGCATATATTTCTGGAGACGTGGAATACTGGAAGAGAGAAGAATATTTCTGTTGTTTTCCTCTGTACTGATGATTCTTTGTATAATGACAAAATATATGGGGATATGTCTTGTTCCGCTTTTGTTGGCATATTCATTATTTGAAAATAGAAAACCGGGTGAATGGCTGATCTATCTTTTATTGCCAATTGCAGTGATACTGATATTCGATCAGATTACCTTTATTATGTACGGACTTAGACAGATCAGTTTTATAGAATCATGGTCTTTTTATAATCAGAAATCATCAGATAAAAATCCTTTTGCTAACATGGTTACCGGACTCTCTTTTCTTGGTGGCTGTATTTTGGTCCAATGGATATATCTTGTCGTGCATACCAGAAAAATTTATATATTTATAAGTTTCGCTGCAATTATATCGATACTCTTGATATTTATCAGATTTGACTTATTGGATTCATATCCTATTGCTAACGCTGATGGAATTAATTTACTTTTTATTGCCCAATTGCCGTTTTTTGTTTTTGCTGGTCTAAGTTTTATATTTATTGCTGTTTCCGATCTTGCGCGGAACAGGGATTCAGATTCTTTATTATTATTTCTTTGGATCATTGGAATATTTGCCTTTACAGTTTTTGTAAACTGGTCGGTTAATGGGCGCACACTTCTTCCTATAGCTCCTGTAGCAGGGATTATCGTAGTACGTTATCTGGCGCAATTAAACAAGTTGCATGTAAACAGCAGGGGAGGATTGTTCATTCCATTGGCATTGTCGTTATCTATTGCACTGTTTGTAACTTATGCTGATTACAGTTGGGCAAGTTCGGCACGCACTGCTGCTAATGCTATTCATGAAAAAATTAAAAACTGGCCAGGAAAAGTATGGTTTGAAGGATTTTGGGGATTTCGACATTATTTTGAAAATTCAGGAGGAGTTAAGCCGCTGGATTATGAAAAACCATCACTGAAAAAGGGCGATCTGGTTATAGTGCCAGGTAAGAATACCAATACAAAACCGATGCATAAACACTTGGCCAACCTGGAGAGCGAACTTACATTTGATGTCGCAAAATTTATTTCGACTATGGATACAAGCAGTGGAGCGGGGTTTTACTCCGATGTATGTGGCCCTCTCCCATTTGCAATTGGACTTAGCCCTGAAAAATACTATATCTACGAGATGATAGTTGATAAAAATTCAAGGTTTACTTACTGAAATTCAAAAATTAACCCGTTCTTTCTCAATTACAAGCGGCCTTTTGAGAACCTGCGTGTGTATGGCACCGAGATATTCTCCTATTATACCGATGAACAATAACTGTACAGATGAGAAGAAAAAAAGTCCGATTATTATCGGAGCAAGCCCCATTGAAAACGTATTCCAAAATACCAGCTTTGCGACCAGATAACCAAATGCCACTAGGAGACTACGGAATGCTAGTAAAAATCCGCTCATAGTTGCAAGTCTTAGAGGTACTTTAGAATGGTTGGTAATTCCCAGCATTGCAAGGTCATAGAGAGTATAAAAATTGTTGCTGGAGATCCCCCGTTTGCGAGCTGGCTTATAAAACTCCACTTTTGCGCTTTCAAAACCGATGTCAGAAATAAGCCCACGGAAATATGGATACGGGTCATCAATTTTTCTGACAATTTCTATTACTTGCCTGTCGTAAAGCCCAAACCCCGTGTTGTTTTTTGTTATCTCTATCTCTGAAAGACGGCTTATAAGACCGTAGAATGAGTTACGGATTATTTTCATAAGAAGCGATTCCTGGGTTTTAGTTTTCACCCCCAGGATAATTTTGTAACCTTCTTCCCATTTTCGGATGAAATCGGTAATAAGCAGTGGTGGATCCTGGAAGTCAGATGCCATTAGTATCACCGCGTCCCCCTTTGCTTGTAGCATTCCGTGATTCGGTGAACGAATATGTCCAAAATTGCGGGCATTTACGATTAATTTTACGTGTTTGTCATCTTTCGCTATCTCCTTGATAAACTCAACCGTTTTATCAATAGAGCAGTTATCGATGTATATATGTTCGTAATCATAAGCGGGAAGATTATGGAATATTTCACGAATCTGCAGGCTCAATTCTTTTACATTATCTTCTTCGTTGTAACAGGGC
The DNA here is from genome assembly GCA_903958085.1 of uncultured Geobacteraceae bacterium. GTDB lineage: Bacteria > Desulfobacterota > Desulfuromonadia > Geobacterales > Pseudopelobacteraceae > JACRCG01. Next base: position 3,059 of record CAJBRY010000122.1, on the reverse strand, counting down.
GTTACAATGCTAATTAGCGGCATTTCTTAAGTCCTTTCCAGTTTGTTTAAAGACAAACAGTCTATGAAGTGTGAAAGAAATTGCCGCCATCGGCAGAAGCAGAGAAGCACCAGCAAGGTACATATCTAAATGGAAGGAACCGGCAACCAGAGGTAATAGTGCAATGTTCAGCAAATATGTCACCCCGTATACGCCGAAAAATCGGAATATTAGGGAATTGTCGTTGTTTTTGAATACTAGTTTACCGATACTTTTGAAGTTGAAAATGACTGACAGTATCGTGGAAAAAAGAATTGCCAGAGAATAGTGTAGCTTAAGAAAGATGAATAGGGAGAACAAGAAGTATCCGAATGCTGTATTCAAAATTCCTACCAGAATATAGGTTAAAAAAGTTCGATCCATCAAAATTTTTGCTTAATGCAATTCCAGAAGAAACAAAAGAAACACATTTCACACATTCAATACACCTTTGAGTTCTTCAATTCCAGAACGAAGTTCGTCTTCGCTGAAATCGACAACCTTTTCAAATGAAAAATTTTCTCTCATCATAATCATCACGAGACCGTTTCCAACCCTCTTCTTATCATGTCTCATACAGTCCAAAATTTTATCCCATTTTAAGTATTTCTCATGTATCGGTATAGAGAGAGATTTTAACAAGAGGGAATTAAGGTGACTATCAAAAGTTGTATAGCTAATCCATTTTCGTTTAAGCGCAGCAAGGTTAGCGAAAATCATCCCGACTACAACCGCCTGCCCATGAGGAATTGCATAATTGCTGACTGTCTCTAATGCGTGCCCAAAACAGTGCCCAAAATTGAGGAGGTTGCGTCTACCCGTATCATATTCGTCACCTTCTATGTAATTCAACTTGATCGAAAGTGAAGTGCTAATTGCCAGCAATAAAGCATCAGGTTCTCTGCAAAGGACTGCGGGCAAAGAAAGAATAAGTGAATCGGTGCTTTCTCTCCCTCCCATTATATGTAGTTTGACAACTTCGCCAAGGCCACTCAGAAAATCATTTTCGCTAAGTGTTCTTAGAAAAGTTGTTTGGATGTGGACTTCTGCAGGTGGGTAAAAAGTCCCAAGAATATTTTTGAAGCGTTTGTAGTTTAAAGATGTTTTGCTACCGATGCAACTGTCAGACTGAGCCAGGAGTGTTGTAGGTACAAATATCCAGTTCAGTCCCCTGTATAGAGTTGAAGCAACAAAACCGGTAACGTCCTGAAGAATCCCTCCTCCGATAGAAATCAGTGTCATATTCTTTTTGGCGGATTTTTCCATCAACCGATCATATATCTCCATTACACTTTTAAGTCCTTTACGCTCTTCAGTTACAGTAAAGAGCATTAGGTTTTCTTTTGGTATGGATGCAAGACAGCCTTTACCATGAAGTTGCCAGACGTTTTCATCGATTACAAATAGCCGCTGGCTAAATCTCTCAAATTTATTTATGAATGAACAATCATCCTGAAAATAGACGGTATAGTCACGAACATTCGAGTGTATGGAAATTACAGACACGTAAATCCTCCATCTACAAATAAAGTCTGCCCACTAATGTAGCTATTTCGTGACGAGCAGAGAAACGCAGCTACCTCAGCAATTTCAGCAGGCTCCGCAAGCCGCCCTGCAGGGATTGATGCAGTAATCGCAAGTAAATCCTCTTCCGAATTGTTTTGCATCGTCAGCGTAGTGTTTACAAAGCCTGGCGCTAATGCATTTACCAATACTCCGGCACCGGATAGTTCGACAGCAGCAGATCGAGTCATTCCATTTATACCGGTTTTTGTAGTTGTGTAGACAAATCGCCGTTGTTTAGACACCGCCCCCCAGATAGAGCTGATATTGAGAATGCGACCATAGCCGCGACTTGCCATTCCTGGAGAAAAAGCGCGCACAAGTTTCATTGGAGCAATAAGGTTTATCTGAATTGTTGCTACTAGGTCGCCATCACTAAACTCCCCGGCAGATCCGAGCGGATTGATACCTGCATTGTTAATAAGGATATCCACAGGCAACTCTAGTGTCTTACAGTATTTTTCAATAGATTCATTGGAGCTGAGGTCAAGTTCTTGGCGGGTGGGGGATAAAACAACGGCACCCAGTTCTCTGAAAAATTCTGCAATCGCACCGCCAATTCCACGGGAAGCACCGGTTATCAAGGCTGTGCGCCCAATCATTCGTACTTGCCGCCAGCTTCTTCAATAAGCTTTTTATACCGAGCTTCTAGCATTACAATTCGCTGTTTATCTTCCTGATAGATCATACCATAGTAGTCACGCTTGTTTTTCAACCACATCAATTCAAATCCAACCGCTTTCAGAATGCCTTTATCATATCCATCAGCAAGAGCAGCCGGACAGGAGAAGATAACTTTTCGAGTTTCATAACGGTCCACATAACCATGAGGAAGCTCCTTAATAAAAGGTATTGTTTCCTTTGATACGCCACCACCTACAATACACTCCATGCCCTTAGCTTTAGCCTGGGAAAAGATGTCCTTCGCTAACTCTAATATCTCATGGGAATTAACATATTCTCGATTTTTCCCCATAGAGCCGGTTAAATCAACTCTGCCAAGTACGACACCATCAAGTTCATCAATTTCCGGAAGCTCAAGCATTTTGTTGAAATTCCTACAGGCATCAATTGTTTCGATGTTTACAAGAAAATCTACTTGATCACGTTCTTCGATAGGGAAAGCCATTTTTACTGCTCCAAGGAACTTGTGAAGCGCGTAAGGTGTTTCCACCATTGGTCCCACTAAATGTGTTACCCCTATTGCACGGGCATTGAACATGTCCAGCAAAGCCTCGCAGCCACCGACTTTAACTGTTAATTCAAGCCCTGCCCTTGAAATAACATCTTTAAGGCGGAGCGCTTCCTCCATACGTGTCCCCTCTGCCTCAAACTCTGCCTTTACACCGATTACATTGTGGTTTTCTTTAAGGTCATGAAGTGTTTCTACCATCCTTTTTTCCAGATTATTCATGTATACCCTCCAATATATAATCTATTATGAAACTATTTATTCCTCATTTAACATCGGTATGAGC